>JANPJU010000074.1:0-29791 GCA_031425675.1 Paracoccaceae bacterium
GCGTCGGTCATTCGGCGGCCTCGCGCGCTGGGGCGAAGTCGTCCGGGAAATGCGTCAGCGCTGACATCACCGGGTAAGGCGTGAAGCCCCCCAGCGCACACAGCGACCCGGCTTTCATGGTGTTGCACAGGTCGGTCAGCAGGGGGATCGCGTCAGCGTCACCCTTGGCGATGCGGTCGATGGTTTCGGTGCCACGCACCGCGCCGATCCGGCAGGGGGTGCATTTGCCGCAGCTTTCAATGGCGCAGAACTCCATCGCGAAGCGGGCCTGGGCCAGCATGTCGGCGGTATCGTCAAAGACTGTCAGACCCGCGTGGCCGATCAGCCCGCCCTGACCCGCGAAATCCTCATACCCGAAGGGCGTGCTGAATTCCTTGCGGGGGTGATACGCGCCAAGCGGACCACCAACCTGCACGGCCTTGACCGGACGGCCCGTGGCGGTGCCCCCGGCGATACCATCGACAATCTCACCAAGGCTCAAACCGAACGCGCATTCATATAGACCGCCGCGCTTGACGTTTCCGGCAATCTGCAACGGGATCGTCCCGCGCGATTTGCCATGGCCGAAGTTCTGGTAGAACGCCGCCCCCTTGGCCATGATCACCGGGATCGAGGCCAATGAGATCACGTTGTTCACCACTGTAGGCTTGCCCATGAACCCTTCCAGCGCGGGCAGCGGCGGCTTGGCACGGACGATGCCGCGCTTGCCCTCCAGGCTGTTGAGAAGGCTGGTTTCTTCACCACAGACATAGGCCCCGGCGCCGACGCGCACCTCCATGTCGAACTGCGGCCCCAGAAGCCCGGCGTCGCGGGCCAGCACCACCGCCGCCTCCATCACCCGGATCGCCACGGGATATTCCGAACGAATATACACAAACCCCTTTGTCGCCCCGCAGGCAAGGCCCGCAATCGCCATGCCTTCGATCAGGGTGAAGGGGTCACCCTCCATCAGCATCCGGTCGGCGAAGGTCGCGCTGTCGCCTTCATCCGCGTTGCACACTATGTATTTGCGGTCCCCCGGAGCCTCGGACACGGTTTTCCATTTGATCCCCGTCGGGAACCCCGCCCCTCCCCGCCCGCGCAGACCCGAGGCGGTGACTTCCGCCACGATCTCGGCCTTGGTCATCGCCTTGGCGCGGTCCAGCCCGGTTAAACCGCCATGCGCGCGGTAGTCGTCCAGCGACAGGGGGTCGATCACCCCGACGCGGGCAAAGGTCAGCCGGGTTTGCCCGCGCATCCAGGGCAGATCGTCCACCAGCCCCAGCGATTTCGCATGGCGCGACACGCCGCCGAACAGGGCGGGCACATCGGCCACCGTCATCGGGCCAAAGCCCATCCGCCCGGCATCGGTGGCAATCTCAACCAGCGGCTCCAGCCACACCATGCCGCGTGATCCGTTGCGCACCACCTCAACTGTCACACCACGCCGGTCAGCCTCAGCCCGCACGGCATCGGCAATCGCATCGGCCCCAAGGGCTATGGCGGCGCTGTCCAGGGGAATGTAAATCTTCATTTGGAAACCCCCTCCAGCACCGACACATCGCAGCGCCCGACCAGACGGCCATCCACTATCGCCGCCGGTCCGCAGGCGCACAGGCCCAGGCAGAACACCGGTTCCAGCGTCACGCGGCCATCGGGGGTGGTTTCGTGCCAGTCGATCCCCAGTTCCACCTTGACCGCAGCGGCCAGACGGTCAGCGCCCATCGCCTGACAGGCCTCGGCCCGGCACAGCTTCAGCACATGACGGCCAGCGGGCGCTTCACGGAAGTCATGGTAGAATGACACCACGCCATGCACTTCTGCCTTGGACAGGTTCAACGCCCGGGCAATCTGCGGCAGCACCGATTGCGGGACATGGCCGAAGTTGGCCTGCACCGCATGCAGGATCGGCAGCAGCGGGCCTTCAAGCCCCTCATGCGCCGCCAAAATCTCGGCGATCTGGTCGGAATGGTCTGCAGAATCAAGCATGCGGGCGTTCTCTGGCATTTGTGGGCCTGGCTGGCTCCCTTCGGTTCTACGCAGCTTGATAGGGAAATCAATAGAGATATGCCGTTGATTGATTGATTGCGTCTATCAAAAAATGGCTGCCCATCACCGGAACTGGCGCATCGCCTCGTCGATCAGCGCCTGCAGCACCGGGGTTTGCGGGTCACGGCGGGCGGCGATCAGGCCCACAGTGTGCTCCGCCTCCGGCTCGACAATCGGCACGGACAGAAGCCGCCCGTCCAGCAGGAACATGTCTGCCAGCCGTTTTGGCACCACGCTCGCCCAGCGCCCGGTCAACACATGCGCGACCAGGGCGACGGTGGAGTTCGATTCGATCATCGGGGACGCAGCAACCCCTGCCTCACCCAGATGCTGGTTGACGATGCGGCGGTTCTGCATGTCGGCGGTCAGCAGGCACAGGGGGACGGTCGCCAGATCAGCCCAACTGACCTGACGCTTTCCGGCAAGTTCACTGCCCTTGGCAATCAGCAGGCGGTAGAATTCGGTATAAAGCGGTAGTTGCGACACCCGGCCAAGGGGTTCGTTGTCCAGATAGGTAATTCCGGCCTCCAGCTCCAGACTTTCGATGCCGGTCAGGATTTCCACGCTGGTGCGCGACAGGATCGACACGCGGACGTTGGGATGCCGCGCGGTGAAGGGGCCGGTCAGATCGGCCACCATGGGCAGCGCCGTCGGGATCACCCCCAGCCGCAGGTTGCCCGACAGGCCCGACCGCACCACACGCATTTCATCCTTCAACGCGCGCACGTCCCCGACGATGGCCAGCGCGCGGTCCAGCACGCGCTGACCTTCCGGTGTCAGGCCCTGAAACCGGCTGCCGCGAAACACCAGCTGGACACCCAGCTGATCCTCCAACTGCCGGATCGCGGAGGAAAGGGACGGTTGGGTGATGCCGCACGCCTCGGCCGCGCGACCAAAGTGGCGTTCGCGCGCCAGGGCGATGAACATTTCCAGCTTGTCGATCATACGCCAGACCCTGCCCGGCGCAGCCCTTGCCCGCAAGCCCCCGAAAGCCTACGTCTGTGGCATGAAACGCTTTATCCCCTTCCTGCCAAAAACCGCCTTCGTTCCTGTGATCCGGCTGAACGGCACCATCAGCGCCGGCCAGCGCGGCCTGAATGACGAAAGCCTTGCCCCGATGATCGAGCGCGCCTTCACGCGCGGCAAGCCTGCTGCCGTGGCGCTTCTCATCAACTCGCCCGGCGGGTCGGCTGTGCAATCCAGCCTGATCGCCGCGCGAATCCGGCGATTGGCGGATGACAAGAAGGTTCCGGTTCATGCGTTTGTCGAGGATGTGGCAGCATCTGGCGGCTACTGGCTGGCCTGTGCGGGCGATGACATCTGGGTGGATGGCAGCTCCATCGTCGGCTCGATCGGCGTGATCTTCGCCAGCTTCGGTTTCCCCGAGCTGCTGGCCCGGCAGGGGGTCGAACGGCGGGTGGTCACGGCGGGCAGGTCGAAAAACTTTGCCGACCCGTTCCTGCCCCAGAAAGCCGAGGATGTGGAAAAGCTGCGCGCCCTGCAGACCCCGATCCATCAGGCTTTCATCGACCATGTAAAGGCAGCACGCGGCGCACGCCTCAGCCCGACGGCAGACCTCTTCAACGCCGATGTCTGGGTGGGCCAGGGTGCGGTTGACGTCGGCTTGGTTGATGGGGTTGCGCATATGGTGCCGAAGCTGCAGGCGCTGTACGGCGAAAAGGTCAGGCTGGTGCCTTACGGTCGCAAGCGCAGCCTGATGCAGCGGCTGGGGCTGGCCGTCGTGGATCAGACCCTTGGCGCGGTGGAAGACCGGGCGCTTTGGTCGCGTTACGGGCTTTAGGGCATGCTGGTAAAGGTCATCATCCTTTTCATGGTCGCGATGGTCGTGGTGGCGCTGGTTGGACGGGTGCTTTTCCCCACGGCACTGCCTCGCGTGATGCGAAAGCGTGAGGTCCCCCCTGTCTGCGCGAAATGCGGGCGCTATCTGATCGGCCGAAAGACCTGCGATTGCGGGGGCAAGGCAGGCGGGGGCAACACGAAATGACGGCACTGGTAACCGGCGCGGGCAAGCGGCTTGGCCGCGCGATGGCTCTGTATCTGGCCAACCGCGGGCATGACGTGGCGGTGCACTACGCCTCGTCCGCGGCTGAGGCTGAAACGGTGGTGCAGGAAATCCGCGCCATGGGCCGCAAGGCCGTGGCGCTGCAGGCCGACTTGCTGGTTGAAGCTGAAACCGCCGCGCTGATCCCGGCCGCCACTGTTGCGCTTGGGCCGCTGACGGTGCTGGTCAACAACGCCTCGATCTTCGAATACGACCGGATCGAAACCTCCACCCGGGAAAGCTGGGACCGGCACATGGAATCCAACCTGCGCGCGCCCTACGTCCTGACCCAGGCCTTCGCCCGCCAATGCCCGCGTGCCGTGACCGATGAACATGGCGAACCCCTCGCACAGGGGGTGGTCATCAACATGATTGACCAGCGGATCCTGAAACTGACGCCCGAGTTCTCCAGCTACACCATCGCCAAAATGGGCCTTTGGGCGCTGACCAGGACGGCCGCGCAAGGGTTGGCACCGGATGTCCGCGTCAACGCCATCGGCCCCGGCCCCACGTTGCAAGGTGCGCGCCAGACGGCGGATCACTTCGCCCGCCAACGCGCTGCAACCGTGCTTGGACGGGGGGCGAACCCGTCGGATATCACTGCGGCACTTGGATTTTTCCTTGATAGTCCTGCCGTCACTGGGCAGTTCCTGGCCATTGACGGCGGTCAGCATCTGGGCTGGGCAACACCGGATGTGCTTGGCGTCGAGTAGACCAGACCCGGTGGCCGGCCAAAAGTTGTCCACTTTCAGATTTCTCTTCACGGGAACGTCATAATTCTTGTGATTTTTCAGGGATTTGCCAAGTTCAAGAAAATGTTTGCAATGAATTCAATGGCTTGGTAAACCGCCCAAAAAATAGGCAAGATGATGAACCGGGCCGAAAACAACGGAAATTTCACGCTCCTGAAATCTTCTCCGCAGAGTTATCCACATAATCCGTGGACAGCTTTCCTCTTGCTCTGGCCCGTGGTTCAGTGCAGGCCCGACACAGAATCGATGCCCTTTTCCCATGGATGAACCCCCCGCCATCGACCCGCGCACCGGGCATGAGGTGATTCAGGATTACCTGCGCACGCTGGATGGCTCGCCCGGGGTTTACCGGATGCTGAATACCGCATCCGAGGTGCTGTATGTCGGCAAGGCCCGCAACCTGAAGGCGCGGGTGTCAAACTATGCGCGGCCCTCGGGCCATTCCGGACGCATCGCCCGGATGATCCACGAAACCGCGTCGATGATGTTCCTGACCACGCGGACGGAACTGGAGGCGCTTCTCCTCGAACAGAACCTCATCAAGCAGCTGAAACCGCGCTACAACGTGCTGCTCCGCGACGACAAAAGCTTTCCGAACATCCTGATCTCCTCCGAACACCCGTTTCCGCAGATCAAGAAGCACCGTGGCAAGAAGTCTGAAAAGGGCGCCTACTTCGGCCCCTTCGCCAGCGCGGGTGCGGTGAACCGCACGCTGAATCAGCTGCAAAAGGTGTTCCTTCTGCGCAACTGTTCCGACAGCATGTTCGAATCCCGCACCCGGCCCTGTCTGCAATTCCAGATCAAGCGCTGTTCGGCCCCCTGCGTGGCCAAGATCAGCGCCGAGGGCTATGGCACTCTCGTCGCCGACGCGACCCGGTTTCTTGAGGGCAAGACAACATCGGTTCAGGCCGACCTTGCCAAAGCGATGACCGAAGCCTCCGGGAACATGGAATTCGAACGCGCCGCCGCTCTGCGCGACCGGATCCGCGCCTTGACTCAAGTGCAGCAGACCCAAGGCATCAACCCGCAAGGCGTGGCCGAGGCGGACGTGGTCGCCCTGCATCTGGAACACGGCCAGGCCTGCGTGCAGGTCTTCTTCATCCGCGCCAACCAAAGCTGGGGCAACCGCGACTTCTACCCCAAGACCGGCGCCGGGGCCGAGGAGCCTGAGATCATGGAGGCCTTCCTCACCCAGTTCTACGACGACAAGGAACCGCCCCGCCTTGTCCTCCTCTCCCACCCGGTCGAAAACCCCGACCTCGTGGCCGAAGCCCTCGCCATCCGCGCGGGCCGCAAGGTGGAACTCGCCGTGCCGCTCCGGGGCGAAAAGGCCGAACTGGTGGAAAACGCGGCCCGCAACGCCCGCGAAAGCCTCGCACGCCGGATGGCCGAATCCACCACGCAGAACAAGCTGCTCACTGGTCTGGCCGAGGCCTTCGATCTCGACACCCCGCCCCAGCGGATTGAGGTTTACGACAACTCCCACATCCAGGGCACCAATGCAGTGGGCGGCATGATCGTCGCCGGGGCGGATGGTTTCCTGAAATCGCAATACCGCAAATACAACATCAAGTCCGACGCCGGGGCCAACTCTGATGACTTCGGCATGATGAAGGAAGTCCTGACCCGCCGCTTTGAACGCCTGCTGAAGGAAGACCCGGAGCGGAAGTCGGACATGTGGCCCGACCTTCTGCTGATCGACGGCGGCGCAGGGCAGGTCTCTGCCGTGGCCGAAATCATGAACGAACTCGGCGTCGAGGACATCCCGATGGTCGGCGTCGCCAAAGGCATCGACCGCGACGCCGGGAAAGAAGAGTTCCACCGCCCGGGTGAGCGCCCCTTCGCCCTGCAACGCAACGACCCCGTCCTCTACTTCATCCAGCGCCTGCGGGATGAGGCCCACCGCTGGGCCATCGGCGCCCACCGCGCCAAACGGGCAAAGGCCGTCAGCCTGACACCGTTGGACGACATCCCCGGCATCGGAGCCACCCGCAAACGCGCCCTCCTGCAACACTTTGGCAGCGCCAAGGCTGTGGCGCGGGCGGGGTTGTCGGATTTGCAGGCGGTGGACGGGATTTCCGAGGCGATGGCAAAAACCATCGCGGACTATTTCTCGGCCAAATCGTAGGGTGGGTGAAACCCACCGGCACCCCGCGAATGGTGGGTTGGCACCCACCCTACAAAGGGCGACGAATGAAGTCGCCATGGCTCACGGTCATTCCAAAAGGGATGTCCGATGAACGCCCATCTCCAGGAATGAGGTGTGGCTCTGGATATGGCCCCAACCACCCCAACACCCCCTCAACCCGCCCGTCCGTCACCGCCTCCGACGTGATCTCCAGCGTCACTGCCTTCAACCGCACCCCCTCACCAAACATCGCCGCAAGGTCCTCCGGGTCCACCTCCCGCACCGTCTCGGGCTTGGTAATGTCGTCAAAAATCACGAGCATCGGCCAACCCTCCGGCGGCAGGGGCACCGGCGTATCAAAGCGCTGCGATTGAACCTTCACCATGGCCGCGCCATAGCTTCCCGCGGCGCTCAGGTCATAGGCCGGTTATACCCAATGGCTCGCATCGCGTTTCTCTTCACCCGACCCACTCAACAGCGCAAAGAGATACCGCCCCGGTGCCACCGCGACGGCGACCACCTCCCCGGTCAACCCGCTCCGCACCCCCCGCGCCTCGGGCAACACCAGCGCACCGCTGGACTCCGTGTTGGTGACGCCCGTCACCGCCGACCCCCTCACCCAGCCTTGCGGCTTCCCGATCACCAGCGTCAGCCGCTGCTTCCAGCCGGTCGTCAAGCTGCCGGACAGCGCCTGGAAGGTCAGGGGCAGGAAAACGGCACCCGTCCCAAGACCCACAGCCACCCGCATCAAAAGCCACCCACCTCAAACTTGCCTCTCACCCTTCCACACACCCGCCCGCAGGAACTGTCTGAAACCACATACCTTTCCCTCCCCAAATATCCCCGCCGGAGGCACCCCGAGCCGGTTGGCCGAAACGGCCAGAGGCGAGAGAAAAAAAACGTGCGGCTGCCAAGCCGCTCCTGTCAACAACCGCCCCCAACCACGAAACCCTCTAACCAGAAAGCGCTTTCCCTCCCCTCCATGGGGACGGGCTGGGAGTGGGTCGCAACTCCCCACATCCCCTGATTCGCCCACCACGGTTAACGCCCCCCGCACTCACCGCACGTAGAGACGGAAGGAAGACAAACAGAAGACAGCATGAAGACACCTGTCTTTCCCCCAACCCCTTGATCTAACGAACCGAGCTTCCGACACCTCTCCGTCACAATTCTTCCGCGCGGCGCGCAGCAAAGCCCTCACGCTGCGCATGACCAATCTCGCCCGACCGCTGATGATGAAGCCCCTTCCCCCCCATCCCCCCTTGGTCTACCAATTCCCCATGCGCTGGAATATCCCGAACTCCCTGACCGTCCTTCGCCTGCTCGCCGCGCCCGGCGTGGCGATCATGTTTCTTTACTTCCACCGGCCCTGGGCAGACTGGTTTGCCCTCGCCCTGTTCGTGGGTGCGGCGATCACCGACTGGTTCGATGGCTACCTTGCCCGCCTCTGGAAGCAGGAATCCAAGTTCGGCACCATGCTGGACCCCATCGCCGACAAGGCCATGGTCGTCATCGCGCTGATGGTCATCACCGGCTACAACGGCATGAACCCCTGGCTGATCCTGCCCGCTACGGTCATCCTCTTCCGTGAGGTTTTCGTGGGCGGCCTGCGCGAGTTCCTTGGGTCAAAGGCCGGGCTTTTGAAGGTCACCAAGCTGGCAAAGTGGAAAACCACGGCGCAAATGGTTGCGATTGCAGTGCTTTTTCTGGGGACTGGATTGGACTACCTTAACGTCCTGGCACTTGAAGGGATGACCCCGGAACAACACATAGCCGCTGTCGCCGCCGGTCAGGCCGAGGCGATCCGCACCTGCGGCAGCCGCGATTGCGCGTCTTATGCGAACCTGGTGGGGATCGTGCTTTTGTGGCTGGCGGCTTTGCTGACCATTGTCACAGGCTGGGAATACTTCACCAAGTCCCTGCCCCACTTGCGGGACGAGACATGATTGACGTCCTCTATTTCGCCTGGGTCCGGGAACGGATCGGGTTGCCAAGGGAACGGATCGAGACCAGCGCCGCCACCGTGGCCGACCTGATCAACCAGCTGCGCGCCCGGGAAGAACGCTATGCCGCCGCCTTCGCCGACCTGTCCGCCCTGCGCGTGGCGCTTGACCAGCAGCTTTCGTCCTTTGACGCCCCCCTTGCCGGGGTGCGCGAAGTAGCCTTTTTCCCGCCCATGACTGGCGGATGAAGGTCAGCGTCCAAAGCGCCGCCTTTGACCTTGGGGCCGAGGTTGCCGCCTTCACCGCCAGGATTGCCGGGGCCGGTGCAGTCGTTACGTTTACCGGGATCGTGCGGCCAGATGGCGAGCTGACCGCAATGGAGATCGAGCATTACCCCGGCATGACTGAATCAGCGATTGCCGGGATCGTGGCCGAAGCGGTTGCCCGCTGGTCGCTGGTCGATGCCCTGGTGATCCACCGCCATGGCCGCCTGTTGCCGGGTGAGGCGATCATGATGGTCGCGACTGCCGCCCTCCACCGAAGCGACGCTTTCTTGGCGGCAGAGTTCCTGATGGATTACCTGAAATCCCGCGCGCCGTTCTGGAAGAAGGAAATCGCGGCTCGGGGTGACGCCTGGGTGGTCGCGAAGGATGCGGATGACGATGCGTTGAAGCGGTGGTAGTCCTGCGACTTTCGCCAAAGGCCTGCCAACTGCGATCTTGAAACTCCTGCCGCGCGCCGTCGAAAGGTCTCAGGGCTTGCCAAAGCGCGATTGCCAACTGGGTTGAAGATCCCCCGGCATCGCCTGCGCCAGATAGACTGCCCGCGCAATCGCACGGGCAAGGCAGACTGCGGCGGCATGGCCAATCTGAAAGCTGTCCGTCACCGGGTCTGTCATCTCCCTTCCCGCGGTTGCCACACCGAACACCAGGTCCCCATCCAGCGGCGTATGTGACGGCACAAGGGCCCGCGCCATGCCGTCATGCGCCGCGACGGCCATTCGCTGCGCTTGTGCCTTGGTCAGCGCGGCATCCGTGGCGACAATGGCAATGGTTGTTGCTTCGCCCATGCGCTTGCGCGGCAAGGGCGCGTCGTGGCTCAGCCTGGGTGCTGGGCCAAGGCTGCCGAACTCATCCCCCTCCTCCCAGGACGCAGCCCAGAAATGGCCCGTCTCACCTACGGTCGCCGACCCAAGAGCGTTGACCACGACCAAAGCGCCGACCGTGATACCCGAGGGCAGGACGGCCGAGGCCGACCCAAGCCCGCCTTTCAGGGTACCCGTCAACGCGCCATAGCCCGCCCCGGCAGTCCCAAGGGCAAAATCCGGCCCGGCAGCCTGCAGCGCCGCGCGGCCCAGGGCGGGATAGGGGCTATCGCCCCAACCTTTGTCGCCGCCGTTAAGGAGGTCAAAGACAATCGCCCCCGGCACGATCGGCACCCGCACCGGGCCTACGGCAAACCCCCGGCCAACAGCACGCAGGCCCGCCATGATGCCAGTGCCGGCGTCCAGCCCGAAAGCGGAGCCTCCTGACAGGAAGATCGCATCCACGCCGTCAACCAGCTTGTCGGGGGCCAGAAGATCCGTCTCACGGGTGCCGGGCGCGCCGCCCATGACATGGACGGCGGCGGTAAACGGCTGGTCTGCCGTCAAGACTGACACTCCGGACCGCAAGCTTTCCCCCTGCGCATTGCCGACGCGCAGACCTTCGACATCGGTGATGAGGTTTCGGTGTCCGGGGCGCATCAGATGTGGATCTTGGTCGCAGCGGTGGCAGCATCGCCGGTGTTTGGGGTGCCGGCTGGTTCGATCAACAGAAGATGCGTTTCGACCGTGGCGCGGGGGCTGTGCTGCACGCCTTTCGGCACGACAAAAACCTCACCCGGTTTCAGGGTGACTGTGCCGTCTGGCAGGTCAATGAACAGCTCTCCCGACAGGACCATGAAGAAGTCGTCAGTGTCGGGGTGATCATGCCAGGTAAAGTCACCCAGGACCTTCACGACCATCAGATCATGGCCGTTGAACGCTCCGACAATGTGGGGCGACCAGTGTGTGCTGAACTGCGCCAGTTTGTCGGCCAAATTGATCCCGTGCATCCCGTTGTCCCCCCGCAGCGTCCCGGTTTGACCAGAACTCTGACGGGAACGGCCACAGAAGGAAAGAGCCGCGCCCCCCGGGGAGAAGGGGGGCGCGGATCAGCGGGCTTGCGCCCGTGACTTCGGTCCCCGGCGGGAGGGGCGTCAGAAATCGAAAATGTCGGACAGAAAACTTTCCTTGCGCTTCTTCTTGTAACCCTGCCGATAGTCATCATCGTCATCCCGGCGGCGGCGGTCATCCTCGCGGTAGCCTTGCGGGGCGCGGGGTTCGGGCTGATAGACAGGCGCGGCCTGCTGTTGCAAGGGCGGTGGCGGCGGGGCAAAGCTGGGCGCGGGCGCGGCAGCAACCGCAGTCACGCCAGCTGCGCGGTCGATGATCTTGTCAAGCTCACCCCGGTCAAGCCAGACACCGCGGCATTTTGGGCAATAATCGATCTCGACCCCGCCACGATCCGCCATCACCAAGGTTTCATTGTCTACCGGGCAGCGCATCCTGTTCTCCATTCCAATTGCTTATCCCGATAGATGGGGTCGCAAAGCGTGACCGCAAGGGTCGCAAAGGTGCTTGCGCGAATTGTTGGGACAGCGCAAAAAGGCGGCAAGCCGTGGCGATGGCGTCGCCGCAGGAAGGGGTTCTTCCGCCGCTTGCAAGCCCCGCTTGCGTCCGTCCTGTACGCCGGGACCTTTCGGGGTTCCAGACGCACCCCACGACGGAGGTCTGACATGACTGAAAACCTGAATGGCCATGACCGGCCCGAAATGTACCGCTTTCACAACGGGACGAAGGCCGCCCTGCCCTTTGCGGCAGAAGAATACGAAGACCGCCTGGACGGCCTGCGCGAGATCATGGAGATGCACGATCTGGACGCCGTGGTGCTGACGTCCATGCACAACGTCGCCTACTACTCGGGCTTTCTTTATTGCAGCTTCGGGCGGCCCTATGCCTGCGTGGTGACCCGAACCGATTGTGTAACGGTCAGCGCCGGGATTGACGCGGGCCAGCCCTGGCGGCGCAGCATCGGCGATAACATCACCTACACCGACTGGACGCGCGACAACTTCTGGCGGGCTGTGGCCAGCGTGACGGGCACCGGCAAGGCCGTCGGGGTTGAGGCTGACCATCTGACGATGGACCGGGCGGAAAAGTTCAACACCTTCGTGCGCCCCAAGCGCGGCATGGATGTGGCACCCGCCACGATGCACCAACGGATGACCAAATCTGAGGCCGAGATTGCCCTGATCAAGCATGGCGCGAACGTGGCCGACATCGGCGGCCATGCGATTCGCGCGGCGATCAAGGTCGGCGCGACCGAGCTGGAAGTCAGCACCGCCGGCCGCGACGCGATGGAGCGTGAGATCGCCAAGCAGTTCCCGGACGCGGAATACCGCGACACCTGGGTGTGGTTCCAGTCGGGGCTGAACACCGATGGCGCACACAACCCGGTGACGAACCGCAAGCTGAAGCAGGGCGATATCCTGTCGCTCAACTGCTTTCCCATGATCAGCGGCTATTATACCGCGCTGGAACGCACGCTGTTTGTGGGTGAGGTGGATGATGCATCGATGAAGGTCTGGCAGACCAACATCGACAGCCATGAATTCGGGATGAAGTTGTTGCGGCCCGGTGCCTCATGCGCCGAGATCACCATGCAGATCAACGCCTTCCTCTCGGACCGGCAGATGCTGCAGTACCGGACCTTCGGCTATGGCCACAGCTTCGGGATCCTGTCTCATTACTATGGCCGCGAGTCGGCGCTGGAACTGCGCGAAGACATCGACACGGTGCTCGAGCCTGGGATGGTCATCAGCATGGAGCCGATGTTGACGATCCCTCAAGGGATGCCTGGGGCGGGCGGCTACCGTGAGCATGACATTTTCGTCGTGACGGAGGACGGGCCCGAGGGCATCACGCATTACCCTTATGGCCCTGCGTTCAACGTGGTTGGTTAAGGTCGGGGCCGGGTTCAACCCGGCCCGACCATTTCACGGCGCCGGTTCAGGCCCGCTTGATAAGACGGATCACGAACAGCAGGATCACCGCGCCGATGGTCGCGTGAATGATCGAGCCGACGATCGGGCTGCCTCCGATGACGAAGCCAAGCTGCGGAAACAGAAAGCTGGCGATGAACGCGCCAACGATGCCGACAATGATGTTGCCAAGCAGGCCATACCCGTAGCCTTTGACGATCAGACCGGCCAACCAGCCCGCGATTGCGCCGATGATAAGCGTGATGATAAGTGCTTCAATACCCATGATGTTCCCTCGATTTTCTTGTCGCTGCTTGATGGAGCGATGCCCTTAAACGCGTCAGCCGCCAACCGGTTCCCACAGCAGCCGGTCACGAAGCGCAAGGTGGCCATCTGTCATTTGTTTGAAACAACGGTGACACGGACCTGTCACAAGGTTTTGCCATGCACAGCCGGAACGTATTCCCGCAAAAGGACTGCCGCCATGCACATCAAGACCCTTGGTCTGACTTCTGTTCTTGCCCTGTCCACCGCGTTTCCACTGCTGGCCGAGCCGGTCTTCAACCGGGTTGCTTCACTTGCCACCCCTGCCAACATGGCAGCAGGTGAAGACACCGCGCGCGAAACCAGCGCCGAAATCATCAGCGCCAGCGAAGACGGGATGATGCTGGTTTACACCGACAGCCCGCTTGGCGTGGTCGGGCTGGTCGACATCGCCGACCCCAAGGCGCCAAAACCGCTGGGCAACATCGATGTGGGCGGTGAGCCGACGACAGCGGTTTTCGTCGGCGGCATGATCTTTGCCGGGGTGAACACCAGCGAAAGCTTTGCCGCACCATCGGGCAAGATCATCACGGTGGACCCCGCGACGAAGGCCGTGGTGGCGGAATGTGACATCGGCGGGCAGCCGGATTCGGTTGCGAAGGCACCCGATGGCAGTTTCCTTGCCATCGCGGTAGAAAATGAGCGCGACGAAGAAGTGAACGACGGCGCCATCCCGCAGATGCCTGCCGGCTTTGTCGTCAAGCTGCCGATCACGGACGGCGCTGTCGATTGCGGCGCGCTGCAGCGGATCGAGATGACCGGCCTTGCCGCCGTGGCAGGTGATGACCCGGAACCAGAGTTCGTGGCGATCAACGACGCGGGCGAGATTGTCGTCACCTTGCAGGAAAACAACCACATCGTATTGATCGGTGCGGATGGGGCGATCAGCGGTCACTTCAGCGCCGGGGCGGTAGATCTGACCGGAATTGACACCAAACGCGATGGCCGGATTGACCTGACCGGCGAAAAGGCAGGCGTCCTGCGCGAACCCGATGCCGTGAAATGGGTGGATCCGAACCACTTTGTCGTCGCCAACGAAGGTGACTACGAAGGTGGATCGCGCGGCTTTACCATCTTCAACCGCGATGGAACGGTTGTTTACGACAGCGGCGCCAGCCTTGAGCGTGAGATGGTCGCGCTGGGTCATTACCCCGACAACCGCAATTCCAAGGGCGTGGAGCTTGAGTCGGTTGAGGTCGCGGTCTTTGACGGCGTGCCGCACCTGTTTGTTGCGTCCGAACGTGCCTCGCTGATCGCGGTTTATGACCTGACCGATCCGGCGGCCCCGGTGCTGAAGCAGATCCTGCCTTCGGGCATCAGCCCCGAAGGCATGGTCGCAATTCCAGGGCGCAACCTTCTTGCCACGGCAAATGAGGTTGACCTGCGGGCCGATGGTTTGGCCCCGGCGCACGTCATGGTTTATGAGCGTGCAGAAGGCGTGGCGGCCTATCCGACAATCACCAGCGCCGGGTCTGACCCGCTGATCGGCTGGGCGGCGCTTTCGGGTCTGGCGGCAGGGCTGGATGGGGTGCTGTACGCGGTCAGCGATTCCGTCCTGTCCGCTGCACCCACGATCTACACCATCGACACCACGCAGACCCCGGCGAAAATCACCGCGGCACTTTCCGTCACACGCGGCGGCGATGCGGCGCAGAAGCTGGATCTGGAAGGCATCGTGGCCGATGGCGAAGGTGGCTTCTGGCTGGCCTCCGAAGGGCGCAGCGACCGGCTGATCCCGCATGCCTTGCTGCATGTCGATGCCGATGGGGCCATCACCAAGGAAATCCCTTTGCCCGAGGCGCTGCTGGATCAGGAAATCCGCTTCGGCTTTGAAGGCGTCACCATGGTAGGTGATACCCTTTGGCTGGCCGTGCAGCGTGAATGGCAGGATGATCCGGCGGGGATGGTCAAACTTCTGGCCTACAACACCGCCGATGATGCTTGGGGTGCGGTGCACTATCCGCTGGACGCCGCATCCGGTGCGGAAGGCGCCTGGATCGGTCTGTCAGAAATCACAGCGCATGGCGATTACCTGTATCTGATCGAACGCGACAACCAGATTGCCGGCAATGCTGCGGTCAAGAAACTGACGCGGGTGGCGCTGGCCGGTCTGACCCCTGCCCCGTTGGACGGCCCGCTGCCGGTGGTGACCAAAGAGCTGGTCCGCGACCTCATGCCCGACCTTGGCACCTATGGCGGCTACATCGGCGAAAAGGTCGAAGGCTTCGCGGTGGATGCCGCTGGCACCGGCTGGCTGGTCACCGACAATGACGGCACCAACGACAGCAGCGGCGAGACGCTCTTCTGGTCCATCGGCGCGGTCAACTGACGCCTGTGACATGCGCGCCCCGGAATCGGATGCAAATCCGGTCCGGGGCGCGAAACCTTGGGAAAGATTCGGGAATTTGGCGGTTTACACTTGACGCAGGCCCTTGCGCGTGGCGCAAGCTGCCGCCAACTGCCACAATATTTGAGTCTGCCAAGTGCCCCATTCCCTTGTCCGGATCTTCGCGATCCTTGCCCTGCCGTTGCTTGCCGCTTGCGCGGGCAGTCCCAAACCTGATGCCGTCCCCGACGTTGTCCCCGGCTATGAGGGGATGCAGGACGGTGAGTTCTACATCGAGCCGGTGGCCGAGCGGTTCCTGACCGGCGGCAACCAGCGCGCGGAAGTCGCCTTTGCGGGTGACGAAGCACCGGGCACGATTGTGGTCGATACCTTTGCCCGCAAGCTTTACTTCGTGATGGAGGGTGGCCGCGCGATGAGCTATCCGATCGCCGTCGGGCGTGAGGGGCTGTCGTTCCGCGGTACTGGGGTGATCGGTCGCAAGGCGGAATGGCCATCGTGGCAGCCGACCGCCAACATGATCCGCACCCGGCCTGATCTGTACGCCGCCTATGCCGGCGGTCTGCCGGGCGGATTGCAGAACCCCCTGGGCGCGCGGGCGCTGTATCTGTACCGCGGCGGGCGCGACACGATGTTCCGCATCCATGGCACGTCGGACGCAGCCTCGGTCGGGTATGCGACGAGTGCGGGCTGCATCCGTCTGTTCAACCAGGATGCCATCGACCTGTACAACCGCGCGCCGAACGGCACGCTTGTGAAGGTGCGGACCGAAGCGGAAAGCCTTGCCGCCGAAGGGCCGCAGATGGAAGACGCCTATGGCCGCGTCGTCGCCGACACGCCCGAGAACGAGGCGCAGAAGGAAAAGGATCTGGTCACCATCGCCAAGAAGGCCGACAAGGATCGCGCCGCTGCTGAAAAAGCGGACCGAAAGCGCCTTGCCGCGTGCAAGCGCCGTGCGATCGAGCCGGGTGATTGCCCTGGCCCCGAACTACCCGGCGCGGTGGTCACGGTTGGAACATCGGACAGCACGCAGGGCGGCGCTACGTCCGGATGACGTAATCCTTGAGGGTCGTCTCTACCACTTCCCAGGTGCCGACAAAGCCGGGGCGGATGATCAGACTGTCGCCGGCGTGCAGCTGGGTGACAGTGCCATCGGCCCCGGTCAGGATCGAATAGCCGCTGATGATGTGGAAATATTCCCATTCGGAATAGCTGACGTGCCACTTGCCGGGCGTGGATTGCCAAAGGCCGCAGTAAAGGCCGCCGGTGTCTTCAAGGTTCCACGTGGTCTGCACCGGATCGCCCGAAATCAGCTTTTCAGGGTCGGGCCGGGTAATGTCCGGGGCGATGCCAATACGGGTGACGCGCTGGATCAGGGACATGAAGCTCTCCTTTTTCCGCGCATTGAGGGCCGAGCCTGTGGCCCAGGTCAACCCCGTGCCATGACGGTCGGCGGTGCTGCGCTGCGGCGCTAACCTGTTGCGGCGGCGTTTTGATTGTGCCCATATGTCAGGCAGAATAAGAACCGCGAGGGACTTGATATGAGCGCCACCTCCCCCGTCCGCGCGGTGCTGCCGCCCGATATCCGCGCGCGAAAGGGGGGGGTGCCGCTGGTGGTGCTGACCGCCTATTCCACCCCCGTGGCCCGGCTGGTCGACGCACATTGTGACGTGGTGCTGGTGGGCGACAGCGTCGGGATGGTGATCCACGGGCTGCCCAGCACGCTTGGCGTGACGCTGGACATGATGATCCTGCACGGCCGTGCCGTGGTGCGGGGGGCGGCCAAGGCGATGCCGGTGATCGACATGCCGTTCGGCAGTTACGAGGAAAGCCCAAGCCAGGCCTTTCGCAATGCCAGCCGCCTGATGGCCGAAACCGGAGCCCCGGCAATCAAGCTGGAGGGCGGGCTGCACATGGCCGAGACGATTGCCTTCCTTACCGCACGCGGCGTGCCGGTAATGGCCCATGTCGGCCTGACACCGCAAGCCGTGAACACGCTGGGCGGCTACAAGGTGGTGGGCCGCGACGGTGACGCTGCCAAGGTGATGGCAGACGCCAAGGCGGTTGAGGCGGCGGGGGCTTTCTCGGTCGTGCTGGAAAAGGTGCCGATGGGCCTTGCCGGCAAGATCACCAAGGCGCTTGGCATCCCGACCATCGGGATCGGCGCGGGGAAAGACTGCGACGGGCAGGTGCTGGTGGTCGATGACATGCTGGGGCTGTTCACCGACTTCCGTCCGAAATTCGTCAAACGCTACGCCGAGCTTGGCAAAATCGCGGACGAAGCGATTGCCGCTTTTGCCGCCGACGTACGGGCCGGCGCGTTCCCGTCCGACGAACACGCGTTCCCCGATGTGCTGCCGGTGAAGCAATGATCCTGCGATCCGTGGCGGACCTGCGCGCGCTGGTTCGCAGCTGGCGCGCGGCGGGTGAGGTGATCGGCGTGGTCCCAACCATGGGCGCCCTGCATGAGGGGCACCTGTCATTGGCCCGCCGCGCGCGCGACGAATGTGACCGGGTGATCACGACAATCTTCGTGAACCCCAAGCAGTTCAACAACCACGAGGACCTGAAGAAGTATCCCCGCAACGAAGCGGCGGACTCAGCCCTTTTGGCCACCGTTCCGGTCGACGCGATCTTCGTTCCGCCGGTGGAAGAAGTTTACCCCGAAGGCTTTATCACCAACGTGACGATGCAAGGTGTGGCGCAGCCGCTGGAAGGCTACATGCGGCCCGGCCATTTTGATGGCGTGGCGACGGTGGTGACCAAGCTTTTCGGAATGACATTGGCCGACAAGGGCTATTTCGGCCAGAAGGACTGGCAGCAACTGCAAGTCGTCCTCCGGCTGGTGCGGGACCTGAACATGGCAGTCGACGTGGTGGGCTGCGAGACCATCCGGGAAAGTGACGGGCTGGCGATGAGCAGCCGAAACATCCGCCTGACGACTGAGGGCCGCGAGAAGGCCCCGATCCTTTATGCGGCAATCACTGCAGCCGCGGCCGACATCCGCGCTGGCCATGCGGACCGTATGGCGATCCGTGAAGCGGCCGAGACCTTGCGTGAGGCGGGGTTTGAGCGGGTGGAATACATCGAACTTCGGGATGCCGAGACGCTGATGCCGTCGGACGACCCCCGCCGCGCCCGCCGGATGCTTGCCGCAGCCTGGGTCGACGGCGTCCGGCTGATCGACAACATCCCGGTCTGACGCGTATTGATCGCATCGAGCGCGTCCCGCGCAAACCTTTTACCTCGTCGTCGCGTGCCGCTCCTCCTCAAAGACGAGGGGCCAGCCCCTCGCGCTCCCCGGAGTATTTGGAAAAAGAGCAAATGCCCGTGTTTTTTTCAGGCCCTCTCCGGGAGTGCGGGGTTGGCAAGGGCGCAGCGCAATCAGGACTTGGCGATTGGTTGCAGTTGCGGCAAGACTTGGGCGATTGCCCGAGGCATTGCGAAATACCCGGACCGGGCTGATGTAATTCTCTGTCACATCGCTATGTGATGCAAACAATGTTCAACGGAGGGCGCGATGGCCGATTTCGACACGCAGATCAAGGAGAGCCAGGCTCAGGTCGCCGAGGCGCAGGCGAAGATTTCCGCCATCACCAGCCGGATCGAGCAGGCGCGGACCAAGCTTGACCAGGGCGTCACCCTCGACGTGGAAAACGCCACGTTGGAGGATGTGAACAAGCACACCGACCTGATGAACGCGAACATCGCGGAACTGATCATGGGGCTGGATGATGTAACGGCGGGCTTTTCGGCCGAATTTGCCGAGATGCGGTCGAAGACGGGGATGGAGTCATTCATCGGGATTTTCTCGTCTGCCAAGGCGGATTCGATGCGGCAAGAGCGGATGCGCTCGGCGAGCGTGGATGACAAGCTGCAGGACCTGATCTCGAAGTCCGACGTGATCGTCAAGCTGCTGCAGGGGCAACTCGACCTTCTGAACGTGCAGAAGACGCGGGTCGAAAGCAACCTTGCCAGCACCCTGACCGAACGCGAGGAGACGGTTTTCGCGCTGGAGGCGGTGCGGGCGGAAGTGGCCGGGATGGACCCGAAGATCATCGAGCTGGAGAACAGGATTTCGGTCGAGCAGGACGCGGCGGCGCGGACCAAGCTGGAGACGGAGTTGGCCAACCTGAACGCGCAGTACAACGCGCTGGTACAGGATGAACAGGTGAAGCTGGCGAAGTCCCAGACGCTGGAGCGCTATATCGAGAAGGGCAAGACCTGGGTCGACAGCTTGCAGAACCAGGCGGCGACGCAGCTGGTGCTGATCAACAAGCTGCAGACGGACACGAAGCAGCGGGTAGTGCTGTATGACGCTTTGACGTCTTCGTTGAAGACCGCCCAGCAGCAGGACGTCGCGCACCGGATCAACGAGATCGGGGTCAAGACCGATCAGGAGGCCCAGACCGCGATGGCGGCGATTGGTGCTGCCACCAACGACAAGATGGCCGACATGCTGGAAGCGCATGAGGGGCACATGGTGTTCGCGCGGGCGATCCTGGAGCAGAAGGCGAAGGCGGACGAACGCTTTGCCCGGCGGTTCGCAACGATTGTCGAGAAGCACGACAAGAATGCGTATGGGGAATGAGGGCGTATGACGCTCTGGAAAAGAACTGCTGGCGGGGTCGCGCTTTGCGCCGGTGCCGCCGCACCATGGTTCATCGCAGAATTGTTTGCCCGGAGTGACATTCCGACATTGGAAGCTGCAGGAGCACCCATTTTCTTGTTCGCGTACTTCTTCAGCTTTCCAATCTTTGCTTTGGGTCTTCTGATGATCGTCGTTGGCACAGTCATTCATCTGCGCAATGCATGGCGGTGGCGGCCAGATGCCTGACCCCACCATCAAAGACGTCCTTACATCCGACCATGCCGAGCTTTACGACACGCTCGTCGCCCGCCGCTACTTTGCCAAGTTCGACCGGATCACCGGGCATCTGGGCCGGGTGGCGGCTGAGATGGAGACCGAACGGCGGCTTTCGCGGACCGAGGCGCGGATTCTTGGGGGTTACCTCAAGTCCGTGGCGGGGACGTTCAAGGCGCTGAGCCACAAGTACCTGATGACCGGCCGCGAGGGGGCGGCGCGGTTGACCATCGACCGGCATGAAAGCGGGTTTCCGGTGGCGCAGGAATTGATGGCCATGGCCGTCGATGCCCAGCAGGCGGCGCGGCATTTGGGGGGCATGCCCTCGGAGGCGGAACTGAAGGACCGCATGGTCCGCCAGATTGTCGGCGACCTTACGATCCCCACCGCCCTGCAATTTGCGCTGTCGCAGCGGTATTACTATGAGGCGCTGGCGGCGGGCGGCATCTTCTGGGCGCGCAATGACCCGGATGCGCAATGGATTGAGGATCTGGGCACTCGGCGGCATTTCCTGGTGCATTGGGCGGTCTGGGATACGCAGGTCAACCTGCCGGTGGTCTATCTTCTGGACCTTGAAGACAGCGGCGCAAAGCCCTTGCCCACCGACGCCTACCGCTGGCCACAGGCGCAGGCCGCGCTGATGGCGCAGTCGGTCGGGGGCCTGAAACTGCTGACCATTGCCACCGGCTTTGACAAGGACTTCCCCGACCTGCACCCCAAGCGGCTGCGGCGGGTGATCCTTGGCCCGATGTATTCCGCCAGTTTCACGCTGCAGTCCGGGCCAATCTCCAAGGTATTGGAGGGCGCGAAGGCCCCGGAGGGTGAGGATTGGGCGCTGGTCTGGACGGTGGAAGATCTGGTCAGCGATCGTGAGGAAGAGGTGAAGGACGGCTGGTTCTCGACCTACCAGCGCCAAGTCTACAAACTGGACGCCGTCGCAGGGGCAGACCTTGGGGTCACGCGGCAAGATCGGATGATCATCCTGCCCGAGCGGCCCTATCAGGTTCTGGTGGAACAGGACCCGAAAGGATTGCGAGGGTTGCGAAAGTTTGTCGTGGGGGCCGGGGGACGGCTTATTCCGACGTTGTGAAGGGCGACGCGTCCGGGGCGCTGCCCCGGACCCCGGAGTATTTCTGAAAAGAGCAAATGCGCTTGCTCTTTTTCCAAATACTCCCGCCGGAGGCACGGTTGGGTTGAAACTGCGGTTTGGAGAATTGCATGAGCACGCGCGACACGATGGAGCTGAAGGAAGAAACGATCCGCGTGCAGTATGAGGCGGCGCTGGGGATGGTTCTGGGGTTCGATCACGCACCACGGCTGGCAAAGCCCTTGGTCGAGGCGGTTCAGGCCGAGCGCTCCCCCGGCATTGGCGCGCGGCCCCGGTTCCGGTCCACCGTGCCGGGCATGGCGGCGCGGTCCACGGCGCGGCCGGGTGGCGTGCGGCTGGCAGAGCGGGTCGAGGGCTTGGGCGACGGTTTGGCAACGCCAGTGCAGGCGGCGGTGCTGAATGCCTTGCGCCGGTCCATGGCGATTGCTCTGGCTATGGGCGAGACGTTTTCAGCCCAGTCCGGTCTGGCAGAGTTGAAGCGGGCCAACCTTGAGGGGCGGGTGCCGGAGGCCCGCCGGGCTGAGTTCGGCGAGCTTCTGGCAAGCGAGGCACTGGTGGTGCTGTTCACCTTCGGCAACGCCTTGGCCTACCTGATTGCGCCGCATGTGGGGACCGCGACCGTGGAACTGGGTGAGGTGGAGGAGGTGTTGACCGACAATGCCCCCCTCGCCGTGCAGGGCGCATTGTGGGAGCTGGATCAGGACATCGGCGCTTTGGCGACGGATGATGTCAAGCTGGTGGCGGTGGTGTCGGCGTTCGCCGAGGCGCTGATGAAGAAGGTGGCAATCCGGGCCGAAGGGGGCGCGCGGGTCAGCGTCTTTACGGGCGGGTCGTGGAAGGTTGAGGCGGACGGGCTGGTCATCTCGGGGTTCAAGCCGGCGAAGGCGGCCAAGGGCGGCACCATCGCCATGGCCTTCAAGAAGCCTGAGGAGGTGGTGGGCAACCACATCGCCAAGTACCAAAGCCTGCGCTTGTCGAAGATGCTGATGGCCTATGACTTCGAACGCCGCCTGAACCCCTTTGCCGAGCTTGGCGGGTTCATCTTCACTTTCATGGGGGATGGCAAGCCAGGCACCGGCAAGACCACGCTGATCCAGATGATGGCGGGGCTGCTGGACGGCTATTGCAAGGTGGCGGGCTATCCGTTCCGCTATCAGAACTTTTCGATTGACCAGATCGACAGCTATCAGGGCAAGTCAGGCCAGAACGCCAAGGCGTTCATTGATGCGGTGCTTGACCCCTCGGTCATCGCGTTCGGAACCATCGACGACATTGATCAGGTGGCGGGCAAGCGGGGGGACCGGCAGTCCAGCGCCGGTCAGCAAGAGGTGACGGCGGTCTTCATGCAGGCCTTTGCGGGGGCCGGAACGGTGGTGCGGGGCAACTGCACGTTTGGGATGTTCAGCAACTACCCGGAGAACGTGGACGACGCCCTGCGCCAGCGGGCCGGGGCGCGGTTCCTGGTCGACGGGCCGCAAAGCCGCGAGGATTACATCGACATCCTCGCGCTGCTGTTGGGCAAGAACCACTCCATTCCCGTCGGTGACCATGACCTGTTCGCCGCGCAAGAGATCAAGAAAGCCGTCGCCGCCAGCTTCGAAGGCCACTCAAAACCGCATGAGGCGGGGTTGCTGACGGTGTGGGACAAGGTTTCGGCTGACATTGGCAAGCTGGATACGATTGCCAAGATGGGGGCGTACCTCAAGGCCATACAGGTTGCGGATGAACGCTTCACCGGCCGCGCGATCAAGAACATCACCGACGCGGTCAAGGTCCGCGCGATGGACTTTGAACTGCCGGACGAATGGATGGAGGAGCCGGACCTGTTCCTTTTCAAGCCCTATGACGAGAAGCTGGCGATGATCCGGGGCCTGATGACGCCGATCACGATGGAGATGGTGATCCAGGAGATCAATCGCTACGCCGACAGCGAGTTCCGCTATGCGGACAAGTCGGACGAGGTAGCGATTGAGGGGATGGTGCGGGATTTTGGGCGGACGGAAGAGGCGAAGCGGCGGTATCTGGAGGGGAAGGGGTGAGGTATTCACTGATACGGGGAGATTGCTTCAGATGTTTGGCCTAGACGTTAAGTGGATGGCAGATCATCTCGCTCGTACTGCGGCGTCTTACAAACAGTCGTATGTTGGTCTTGATCGCGCCGCTTTAATTGCGAGCCTTGAAGCTAACCATCCCGGACTCCGACTGAGCGCAAAGGACGACTTCTGGAGCTTCCCTCTCCAAGATATCCCTTTCAAATGCTGCTTTTCCGCCATCGGCAATGAGCGAAGTCACATTATGCTCCTCGGCCACAGTCAGTATTTGGGTTTCGCGCTACACGTTGGCTCAGACCAAACATTTACCAGCGCAAAGCCATCACCCCTCGACGGCGGGCCTACCCGAAAAGCAGTTCAGCTTTGCAAGAAGTTGGAGGCTCATGGAATAACTGACATGACGGGGCGACTGTGAAACTCCCGCGTCCCCCCACCCCCAGCCCCTCCCCACGAGGAGGAGGGGAGGCGCTTTTTCGGTTGGGGTGGGTGGAGGTGGCAGGCGGTTTCGCACTCCCTCCCCCTCGTGGGGAGGGTTGGGGTGGGGGGCCTTGGGCATAGGACGGAACGCATGACCGGCATCCATCCCATCACCCGCCAACGCGCGCGAAAGCTGCGGGCAGAAATGACGCCACAGGAGCGGTTGGTCTGGGCAAAGCTGCGTGAGTTGAACCGGATGCTGGGGCTGCATTTCCGGCGGCAGGCGCCTATCGGGCCGTTCATCGCGGATTTCGTCGATCTGGGGCGGCGGGTGGTGATCGAGATTGATGGTGGGGGGCATGGTGGGGTCCGCGATGTCCGACGCGACGAGTGGATGGAAAGCCAAGGGTTTCAGGTGTTGCGGTTCTGGAATCCGGAAGTGTCGAGGAATCTGGAGGGCGTAATGCAGTTGGTGCTGGATACGGTTGGGCCATTGGACGATGCCCCCCCACCCCATCCCTCCCCCACGAGGGGGGAGGGAGGCGCTGATCCTTTGAGATTGCCCGGGACGGCTGACCTTGGAACCTCCCCTCCCCCTCGTGGGGAGGGGATGGGGGTGGGGGGTACGCCTCCAGACACCTGTGCAAGGAAAGCACCATGAAACGCCTCATCACCCACGGCCTGATGTTCGGGAACCTGATCGAGGTTTCCTCCCCCGCCCTCATCGAACGCTACAACCGGGCCCTCAAACACCTTACCGGCAAGACCACCGCCCTCACAGATTTCCACATCGACCTGTCCGGCTATTCGCCCGAGATTGGCGACGAACTCAACGACGACCTCTACCTCAACCCCAACGGCTCCAACCGGCAGTTCATCCTGCTGACCACGGCGCAGAAGGATGCGCCTTTGCTAAACATCAAGTTCTCCACAAGCCGCGGCATCCTGACCCAGTTCATCGAGACCAACGAGGCGCAGTTGTTTGCGCTGACCGCGCGGGATGCGGTGGCGGGGGAGTTGCAGAACTCGGTCTACGCGGTGGACGTGCCGGCGCGACTGTTCGACATCCGGCAGGTGACCGTTGAGGCGGATACGATTGGCGGGCATGTGGCGGATGCGGGCAAGCTGGCCAAGCTGATTGACCGCTTCCGGCAGGAACCCGACGGCTGGCGCGATGATGTGCTGGTGGCCGAGATGATCGGGCTGGCCAAGAAGACCGGTGACGTGACGCGGGTGCCGATTGCGCTGCCGGTGATGACCTTCAGCCAAGACAACTTCTGGACCAGCCATTTCGGCGGCGTCTACATCTTCCGCGATGTGCGGTTTCCGGGCGTGATCTCGACGCTGGACTGGAAGTCGCTGGGTGAGGTGCCGGTGCCGCAGGTCATGGACCTGACGCACAGGAACCAGATCGCCGACTGGCTGGAGCGCAACAATCTGGTGGAGCCCATAGTGCAGGCGCGGGGCATGGATGCGGCGGCGGTCTTGCGGCAGAAGATGGATTTCATCCTGATCGACGCGGCGGACCGCTTGGGGATAGAGGTCGGCGACGCAAGGCGGACAGAGTTGCGCAAGGTCGCCTACCGGTTGGGGTCTGCGCTGCCAGAAGAATTCCTTGGCCTGGCCGCGCTTTTGCGCTGGGTGGAGGCCGGGGGGCCATGGCCGAAGATCACCAGTGAGCATCCGGCGTATTTCTACACGCTGCGGGGCCGCGCCGGGAAAGACCGGGATCTGGTGAACATGCTACTCTCCGAACTCGCCCCCATGGACGTGCGGCAGATGTTCATCACCCACAAGGAGCTGTTTTACGCCCAGTACGCCAGTTGGACCGATGCGAAGAAAACCCAGGTGGCCGATTTTCTGGCGCGGGAGTATCAGGTGGACCGGGAAGGCGCGCGCACCGCCCTTTTCGGAGCCGAGCCGGGGATGGATGAGGCGCACCGCCCGCAGATGACCGAAGGGCCAAAACCGGCCCAGGGCCTTGGGTGGACACCGGTCGCAGGACCTTGGGGAGGGAGACGGTAATGGGCTGGCTACGACTTGCCTTCGTCATGTATGTGATGCTGACGATCATCTACTTCCTGACCAGCATCTATTCCCGGTCTGTCCGGCGCGAGAGGCTGGAAAAGGAATGGGATACCGATCCCATCCGCGAAGGCACCCCGATGGCAGAACGGACGGCCTTCATCGAGGCCGGGATGGCGGCCTATCACAAGGGGCTTAAAAAGCGGCTGCTGTGGCTTATTTATGTAGTTCCGACGGTCGGGTTCATGACCACGATCTATTTCGTCAACTGGCACTGAAGGGACCTGCCCATGTGGACCAAGATCAAATGGGGCCTGCGCATCCTGGCAGTGCTGCTGCTGGGGGCGTTCCTGCATTACACCCTGCCGCAACGCGATATCGTGCGGATCGTTGATACCGGCAACCGCATCACCCAGATTGGCGCGAACTGGATCTTCTATTCCATCGAAGATACCGGCACCGGGGCCGAAACCAGCACCACCCGCGACATTCGGTTTATCGACGCGGTCTTCGACGACAACGCGTCCGTGATGGTCTACCGGAATGAAGATACCGGCTGGTTTTGGCCGCCCTATTTCAAATGGGACAGCAGCACCCTGCAGGCCGAGGCGACAAACCTGCGCTCTACCAACGCGGCACCGCAATGGGTAGCGGTCACGCATTACGGCTGGCGGATTCCCCTGCTGTCTGCGTTTCCGAACGCGATCAGCATCACCCCGGTCGAGGGGCCAAATGTGCGGCTGATCCCTTGGGTCAACATCATCCTTCTGACGTTCATTGCCTTCCTGGCGTTCATGGCCCGGCGCATGTGGCTGCAATTTCGTGAGCGGATGGTCGATCCGACGCTCGCCGATGTGGGTGATACGTTCGACGCCGTGGGCGACCGGGCCGAGGCCGCGCGAAAAGAGGCACGAGGATTCTTCGGGCGGATCGGGGCGTGGATGAACACATGGCGGTCTAAAAACTAGCCGCTTGTCGTCGCACTTTGTGCGCTCCTCTCTGATGGTGCGAAGAACGCCGAAGGCGCAGGATGAACGGACCGGTCAGGCGCGCAAGCTGCCGCCGGTCGCCTTGGTGACCTTGTCGATGATCTTTGCGCTGACCGCCTCGATCTCGGCTTCGGTCAGGGTGGCGGCGGTGGGTTGCAGGCGCACGGTCAGCGCGATGGACTTCTTGCCCGGCCCCATCTGCGCTTCGGCCTTGTCGCCGGTGAACTGGTCGAACACCCGCACGCTTTCGATCAGCGCCTTGTCCGCGCCCTGGGCTGCGTTGAGGGCCGTCAGAGCCTCAACCCTGGCATCCACCACGAAGGCAAAGTCGCGGTCCACCGCTTGCAGATCGCTGATCGCCAGCGCCGGGCGGGTGGGGGTTTTCACCTTGGGCGCGGGGATGTTGGCGATCAGCACGGTGAAGGCCACGGCCGGGCCTTTGACGCCCATCGCCTGCAGGATGCGCGGGTGAACCTCACCGAAGGTTGCCATCACGGTCGGCCCAAGGCCGATCACACCGGACCGCCCAGGATGCCACCAGCCCGCTGCCTTGCGGCTGACTTGCGTGCGGGCAGGTGCGCCAAGGGCGGCCAGCACAGCCTCGGCGTCGGCCTTGGCGTCAAAGGCATCCACCATGCGGCGCGATCCGTGCGGATCACGCGTTGCGGCGGCGCCGATCAGCAGACCTGCGGCTTGCAGGTGCTGGTCGCCGGGTTCACCACCGCTGAAGGCGGGTCCGACTTCGAACAGCGCCAGGTCCATGAAACCCCGCGCCTGATTTCGGGCGGCGGCGGCAACGAGGCCGGGCAGAAGGTCAGGTCGGAGATGTGACATCTCGGACGAGATCGGGTTGTCGACACGGACGGCGTCAGAGCCGCCGCCAAAAAGAGCCGCCGCCTTGGCGTCAATGAAGCTGTACGTCACACATTCATTGTACCCAAGCGCCGCGATGGTCCGCCGCGTGGTGCGTTCCCGCACCTGCAAGGGCGTCAGAATCGGGCGCGGCACGCCAGGCAGGCTGCGCGCCATGGGTGCGCCTTTCAGCTTGGCCAGGCTGGCAATGCGGGCAACCTCTTCGATCAGGTCGGCGTCGCCGAGGATATCGGGGCGCCAGGTCGGCGGGGTGACCGCAGTGCCGTTCAGGGTAAAGCCAAGCGCCTGCAGCGTGGCGCGCTGGGTGGCTTCGGGGATGTCCATGCCCACCAGGCTGACCACCCGCGTTGGGTTCAGCTGATAGGTGCGGGTTATGTCGATCGGCGCTCCGTCCTGCACAACGGTTCCCGCCTCGCCGCCGCAAAGGTCCAGGATCATCTGCGTCGCCAGTTCCAGCCCCGGGAGGGTGAAAGCCGGGTCTACGCCACGTTCGAACCGATAGCGCGCATCCGAGTTGATTTTCAGCGCGCGGCCCGTGGCGGCAATGGTGATCGGGTCCCAGAAGGCGCTTTCCAGGAACACGTCCGTGGTGTCCGGCGAACAGCCCGAAGCCTCACCCCCCATGATCCCGGCCAGCGATTCCGGGCCATGGTCATCGGCGATGACCATCTGACCTGCTGAAAGGGTATAGGTCTTGCCGTCCAGCGCCAGAAGCGTCTCACCTGCCTGCGCCGGGCGGATGGTCAGGTTGCCCTTGACCTTGGCTGCGTCGAAGACGTGCAGCGGGCGGTTCAGGCCGATGGTGAAGTAGTTGGTGATGTCCACCAGCGCCGAAATGGGCCGTAGGCCAAGGGCCCTGAGCCTGGCCTGCATCCAATCCGGCGAGGGGCCGTTTTTCACGCCACGGATCAGACGACCGGCGAAATGCGGGCAGCCCTTGACCTTCAGTGCGGGGTCGATGGTCACACCCATCGGCGTTGGGAAGGTTCCGTTGATCGGGGTCGCGGCAATGGGTTTCAACACGCCCATTCCCCGCGCGGCAAGGTCGCGGGCGATGCCGTGAATGCCAAGCGCGTCAGGGCGGTTCGGCGTGACCTTGACCTCGACCACCGGGTCATTGACGCCGCGATAGTCGATGTAGCGCACCCCAAGCGGCGCATCGGCGGGCAGTTCGATGATGCCGTCATGGTTGTCCGACAACATCAGTTCGCGTTCGGAACACAGCATTCCGTTGCTGTCCACGCCCCGGATATTGCCGGGTTTCAGGTCAACGCCCGTGCCCGGAACATGCGTGCCGGGGGCCGCGAAGACACCGACAAGGCCGGTCTTGGCATTGGGCGCGCCGCAGACGACCTGCACCTCTTCCGTCCGGCCACCCGGGCCGTCGGGATAGGTTTCCACCCGGCAGACGCGCAACCGGTCGGCGTTCGGGTGCTGCACAGCCTCGATCACCCGGCAGATGCGGAAAGCCCCCAGCTTGGCGGCGGGGTCTTCGATGCCCTCCACCTCCAGCCCAAGATCGGTAAGCGCTTCGGTCAGCACCTCAACCGAGGCGTCGGTTTCAAGGTGATCTTTCAGCCAGGACAGGGTGAATTTCATCGGATCAGGTCCCTTTGGGGTGCGGGATGGGGCTTAACGCAAAGGCGGGACAAGGGGAAGCGGGGTCAGCCCCCAACTGCCCAGGCACGCGCCCAGCCATAGGCGTTGAACAGGCCGATCAGGATCGGCTGGTGAATCAGATAGATCACCAGTGAGTGTCGCCCCGGAAAGCTGAGCGCACGAAGCGCAGCCGTGGGCGCGCTGCCCGGCAAACGGTCAATC
>JANPJU010000075.1:0-8296 GCA_031425675.1 Paracoccaceae bacterium
GACAATGTGGTGGCGCCCGGGGCCAAGGGCTTTGCTGACCTTGAGATCACCCCGACCGCGATGGACGCTGTCTTGCCCGAATATCTGTGGCGCTATCGCGCTTCGGGCCAGTATGCGGCGATCAAGGGGTCCGCGAAGAACCTGAAGAAGGGCTGAGGGGGTGGACTCAACCCTCACGGCCGCGCTTCTGGGCCTGCTTGAGGGGCTGACCGAGTTTTTGCCGGTCTCCTCCACCGGGCATCTGCTGCTTGCCGGGCATTTCCTGGGGTTTGAATCCAAGGGCCGCACGTTTGAGGTCGTAATCCAGTTGGGGGCGATTCTGGCGCTGACTTCGGTTTACGCGGCGATGCTGGGGCGGCTGCTGCTGGCTGCTCGGCGGGATGAGGCTGCGCGGCGGTCTCTTGTTTCTATCCTGCTGGCGTTTCTGCCCGCTGTTGTCGTGGGGCTTCTGGCGCATGACTTCATCAAGACGGTGCTGTTTGAAACCCCGGTCCTGATCGCCGTCATGCTGATCCTTGGTGGTTTTGTCCTGCTGGTGATTGACCGCATCGCGCCCCCGCCTGTGCATCACGACGCGCTGGCGCTGCCGTTGGGCAAGTCGCTGGCGATTGGGTTCTGCCAGTGCCTTGCCATGGTGCCTGGTGTCAGCCGGTCAGGTGCGACTATTGTCGGTGCGCTGCTTATGGGCGTCGAAAAGCGGGCGGCAGCTGAGTTTTCGTTTCTGCTCAGCCTGCCGACAATGGGGGCTGCCGTGGCATATGATCTGTTCAAGAACCGCGATGTCCTTGATTTTGGCGCGGTTTGGGACATTGCGGTTGGCTTTGCCATAGCCTTTGTTACCGCGCTTTTGGTCGTACGCTGGGTGCTGAGTTATATCTCACGCCACGGCTATGCGCTGTTTGGCTGGTGGCGAATCATCGTGGGAAGCGCGGCGCTGGGGGCGCTTTGGATCGGGTTCTGACAAGGTTCGGAACGCCTGCTGACCTAAATCCTGCATAAAACTGTGACTGAGCGTGCATGACGCGAAAAAATCCGACAAATAGGTAAGCTCTGCTGACTTTTATTTGCGGTGGAACCAAAGTAAGCAGTCGTTCCCGAAGACTGCAGCAAGGGACGCAGCCCATGGCCACGCAAAAGATGCTCAAGTTCGTGACTTTGGCCAAGGAAACGCCTGAAAAGCGTGACCCATCTTCACGCGCGCAGGATTTCGATGAGATTTATCAAGAGTTCGCCGCGCAGAAGGCCGCCGAGCAGGCCGGTCGGTGCAGCCAGTGTGGCGTGCCCTATTGCCAGTCGCATTGCCCTTTGCACAACAACATCCCCGACTGGCTGAAGCTGACCGCCGAAGGCCGCCTGCAAGAGGCGTATGAGATCAGCCAGGCCACGAACACCTTCCCGGAAATCTGCGGCCGCATCTGCCCGCAGGATCGGCTTTGCGAAGGCAATTGCGTGATCGAACAATCCGGCCACGGCACGGTGACCATCGGGTCGGTCGAGAAATACATCACCGACACCGCCTGGGAACAGGGCTGGGTCAAGCCGATCCGCCCTTACGCAGAACGCACTGAAAGCGTGGGCATCATCGGCGCGGGGCCGGGCGGCCTTGCGGCGGCGGATGTGCTGCGCCGTCAGGGCGTGCAGGTCACGGTCTATGACCGCTATGACCGCGCGGGGGGTCTGCTGACCTATGGCATCCCCGGCTTCAAGCTGGAGAAACCCGTTGTGATGCAACGGATTGACCAGCTGGCGCAGGGTGGCGTGCAGTTCGTGGCCAATTGCAACGTGGGCGATGACATCACCTTTGACGCAATCCGCGGCCAGCATGATGCGGTCTTGATCGCCACCGGCGTCTACAAATCGCGCGACATCGAAGCGCCGGGTGTGGGCGCGCGCGGTGTGGTCAAGGCGCTGGATTACCTGACGGCCAGCAACCGCCACGGCTTTGGCGATGACGTGCCGGAATATGACAGCGGTGAGCTAAACGCGCTGGGCAAGCGTGTGGTGGTGATCGGCGGCGGCGACACGGCGATGGACTGCGTGCGCACGGCGATCCGCCAGGGCGCGCTTTCGGTGAAATGCCTGTACCGCCGCGACAAGGCCAATATGCCGGGCAGCCAGCGTGAAGTGCAGAACGCCGAGGAAGAAGGCGTTGAATTCGTGTGGCTTTCCGCGCCCAAGGGCTTCACTGGCGGTGTCGATGTGGATGGCGTGATGGTGCAAAAGATGCGCCTTGGTGCGCCGGACGCCACGGGCCGCCAATCGCCTGAGATCATCGAAGGCGCAGACTATGTGGAACCCGCCGATCTGGTCGTGCAAGCGTTGGGGTTTGAGCCTGAGGCGCTGCCCACCCTTTGGGGCGTGCCGGAACTGAAGGTCACCCGCTGGGGCACGATCAAGGCCGATTTCCGCACCCATGAGACCAGCCTGCCCGGCGTCTATGCCGCAGGCGACATCGTGCGCGGCGCCTCGCTGGTGGTCTGGGCCATCCGCGATGGGCGTGAAGCGGCGGATGCGATCCTTGGCTACCTGTCCCAGACCGGGGCTGTGGCGGCAGAGTAGTCTTTATCTTGTCTTCCTTCCGTCTTTACGCACGGAAGACCAAGGGAAACTTAAACGTCAGTGTCTGTGACCTGACTTAAGGTGTAACGGTGATGCGTCTGGCTTCCTTTCTTGGCTTGGCTATTCTCGCGGCCCCGCAGGCCGTGGCACAAGATCTGTCGTTGCGGCCCGCAAGCTGTGTCCGCGTGGCGACGGCACAGTATGACAACTGCAGCATCGACAACATCTTCCGCTGCTCGGACGATGGGATTGCATTCTGGATAGAATCGCTGGACGCAAATGACCTTCTGACAATCGAGACACGCAATTCCGACCATGGCAGTCTGTCGGTGGACTTTGTTGGCCAAGGCGTGACGATGTTCCTGTCGCAGTCCAAGGCGCACCCGAGGGACACGATCCTGAACGGGACCGCTGAAGATACCATCACCGGCGAGTTTGAACTTTTTGGCATGAAGCGCCCGATCTTTGGGGAAACCAAATATGGCCATGCGGGTGAGACTGCCGTTCTTGCCGGAGTTACCTTTGCGCGTATTGCCTTCAACGGAATCGTAACGCTGCCGCAGCCCATGCCAGCCATGACCGGCGGTGGCACCTATCTTTACAGTGACGCACTTGATCTGCTGATCGAGGAAGAGGTGCTGTTTGACGGCGGGGCCGGGGTCGAGCCCTATCGGCTGGCGCATCTGTCCCTGCCCGATCAGGCGGGTTTCGGCGACGAGACGCCCGGCTATGGCTGTGGAGAACTAAGCCAGCTGTCCCGGCGCAGCACGGAGGCCCCCGCATGAAAGCGCTGGCGCTCCTTTTGACCGTTCTGGCCACCCCTGCCTTAGCCGGCACATGGACCGCGCCTCAGGGGTGTGAGGTGTTCATGACCGTGCAAGCAAAGTCATGCCGGGTGTCGAACCACTACCGCTGCACCGCTGATGCGCCGGGGGACCAGTGGCGGGCGGATTTCGATCAGGAGGGGATTTTCTTCACCTCGCGCACCGACAGTGAAGGGCAGTGGGTGGAAAGCTACACCTACAATCCAACCGTCCGGCAGATGCTGGACCCGGTTCGCGCCGACAGTGCCAGCTTCTCGGAGCTTCTGGCCAACGGGATCGACACCTGGGATTTCGGGATGACGCGGGATGACGGCAGCGCCAGCGGGGCCAAGGGCTATGACCGGCTGACCGGCAAGACCGTGGTTGTAGACGGCATCACCCTGAGCGAGACCGAAGTGGAGTATGTCGAGACCGACGTGATGGGCAACACGCTGCGGCGGGGGCGGGGGAACGAATACCTGCATCCCGAGTGGCGGCTGTTCTTTGCGGGGCCGGGTGAGACTGATCTGGGCGATGGCCAGTGGCTGCCGATCGACGGCAGTCCGGTTGAGTTCATCTTTCCGGGTGAGGAGGGGTTCCTTGACACCCAGCCGAAGTACGACTGCGATGTGCTGTCGGCGGGGCTTCCGGTCTGGAGGGTCAGCGATGAGCCTTGATCGGGAAGGCGGTTGCCTGTGCGGCGCGGTGCGTTTCACAGCCACCCTGACCGGGACGAGTTTCGGGGTCTGCCATTGCCCGATGTGCCGGAAATGGACCGGATCGGCCCTTCTTGGCATTACAGTTCCGGAAGGGAACGTGGAGTGGGTGGGGGCAGAGCATATCGCCAGGCGCCAGTCTTCGGCAAGGGGGGAGCGGGCCTGGTGCGCGGAGTGCGGATCGGCGATCTGGTTCCGGGTGACGGCGGACGGACCTTACGCGGGCAAAGTGGAGCTGCCGTTGGGTCTGTTTAACGACGCGAACGGCCTGACGATGACGAATGAGATCTACATCGACCACAAACCTGACAGTTACGCCTTCGCAGGCGAGGGTCGTCAGGTTTTGACGCGCGCGCAGTGTGTGGAGAAATTCCCGCTGCTGGCCAGTGACCAGGGGGGCCTGCTTTGAAAGTATGCGCATCTTTGTGGGCGAAGGCCGAAAGGATGATCGCAATAGCGTCATCCGCCGTTCGCGGGTCTTTGCATCCGATCATCCTTGCCGCACTGATTACGGGGACGCCCGCTTTTGCGCAGGAAACCAGTGAGATGGTCCTGGATGTGGGCTTTCTTGCTGCACCTACGGAATGGTGCACGGCAAGCAACGGCGTTCCGATGACAGTCACAATGGACGGGCCGGAGATCATCCGTGGGCCGGAAGATTTCCCGCGCAAGGTGAAGGTCAGGCGTGGCGGCGATGTCATGATCGCTGACGGCGAAAACATTGCATCCTTCAATGACGCCGATGACGTCCTTGGCAAGAGCGCCGAAGTGATTGGCCGCTTCTCGGCCAATTTCGAGGCCTGCGTCAGCGCGTTCAGCGATAGTTCTGCAAACGGGAGCTGGACCTTGACCGGGCTTGATGGCGCGATCCTGGAAACTGGCGCAATTGACAGCAATCCCTTGTCGCTGCCGTTGGCCACCCCTTTCTTCCGGCCGATGAGCGGACCCCCGGAATCCTATTTCGCCAGATTTGGAGACCGCGTGCTGTTCACCGCAGGCAGACCGGAAGCCAAGACCAAGCAAACGTTCCTGGCCCAGCCAGACAAGGAGTAACGCCATGACCAACTATGACGCCGCCTGGGTTGCCGCCGAAGAAGCCAAACGCGCCTGGATGGATGCGAACGGGCTTTACAAGGCCGAGGATGAACATTCGTCCTGCGGCGTGGGGTTGGTGGTCGCCATCAGCGGCAAACCGTCGCGCAAGGTGGTGGAGAACGGGATCAGCGCGCTGAAGGCGGTCTGGCACCGGGGCGCGGTGGATGCCGATGGCAAGACCGGCGACGGCGCGGGCATCCATGTGCAGATTCCGGTCAAGTTCTTCTACGATCAGGTCCGTCGCACCGGGCATGAACCCGACACGGGCAAGCTGATCGCCGTGGGTCAGGTCTTCCTGCCCCGCACCGACTTTGGCGCGCAGGAACGCTGCCGCACCATCGTCGAGGCCGAAGTGCTGCGGATGGGGCATTACATCTATGGCTGGCGGCACGTGCCGGTGAACACCTCGGTCCTTGGCGACAAGGCCAATGCGACCAGGCCCGAGATCGAGCAGATCCTGATCCGCTGCGACAAGGACATCGACGAGGATCATTTCGAGCGCGAACTTTACATCATCCGCCGCCGGATCGAAAAGGCTGCCTTGGCTGCGCATATTCAGGGCATGTATCTGTGCAGCCTGTCGTGCCGGTCGATCATCTACAAGGGCATGATGCTGGCCGAACAGGTTGCCGTTTTCTACCCCGACCTGATGGACGACCGGTTTGAGTCCGCCTTCGCGATCTACCACCAGCGCTATTCCACCAACACCTTCCCGCAGTGGTGGCTGGCGCAGCCGTTCCGCATGCTGGCCCATAACGGCGAGATCAACACGCTGAAGGGCAACGTCAACTGGATGAAGTCCCACGAAATCCGCATGGCGTCGAACAACTTTGGCGAGGCGGCGGAAGATATCAAGCCGATCATTCCTTCGGGCACCAGTGACAGCGGCGCGCTGGACGCTGTGTTTGAGGTGCTGGTGCGTTCGGGGCGGTCAGCGCCGATGGCCAAGACCATGCTGGTGCCCGAGGCGTGGAGCAAAGCCACCACCGACATGCCGCAGGCGTGGGCGGACATGTATTCCTACTGCAACTCGGTGATCGAGCCTTGGGATGGACCGGCAGCGCTGGCGATGACCGATGGCCGCTGGGTCTGCGGCGGGCTTGACCGCAACGGCCTGCGGCCGATGCGCTATGTGGTGACGGGCGACGGGATGCTGATCGCCGGGTCAGAAGCCGGGATGGTACCGGTGGATGAATCCACGATCCGCGAAAAGGGCGCGCTGGGGCCGGGGCAGATGATTGCCGTCGATATGGTTGAGGGCAAACTTTACCACGACGTCGAGATGAAGAACAAACTCGCCGCCGCGCAGCCCTATGCGGACTGGGTTGGCAAGATCGTCGATCTGAATGCTTTGCTGAAGGACGTGCCCGAGACGGTAGGCTTTACCGGGTCTGACCTGCGCAAGCGCCAGATCGCGGCGGGCTTTACAGTGGAGGAGCTGGAGCAGGTTCTGGCGCCGATGGCCGAGGACGGCAAGGAAATGGTCGCCAGCATGGGCGATGACACGCCGCCTGCGGTGCTGTCGAACGTCTATCGGCCGCTGTCGCACTACTTCCGCCAGAACTTCAGCCAGGTAACGAACCCGCCGATCGACTCGCTTCGTGAAGGGCGGGTGATGTCGCTGAAAACGCGGTTCGGCAACCTGCGGAACGTGCTGGACGAGAACAACTCCCAGACCGAGATCCTGGTGCTGGAAAGCCCCTTCATCGCCAACCGTGAGTTTGAGGTGATGGTTGACCGCTTCGGCGATCAGGTGGCGTTCATCGACTGCACCTTCCCGGTCGGCCCATCGCTGGATGACCTGCAACAGGGGCTGGAGCGGATCCGGGCGGAAGCCGAAGATGCCGTGCGGTCGGGCGCTGGGCAATTGGTGCTGACGGACGAACATCAGGGGCCGGACGCCGTGGGGATGCCGATGATCCTTGCCACCAGCGCCGTGCACAGCTGGTTGACGCGCAAGGGGCTGCGAACGTTCTGCAGCATCAACGTGCGGTCGGCAGAGTGCATTGATCCGCATTACTTTGCCGTGCTGATCGGGTCGGGTGCCACGACGGTCAACGCCTACCTTGCGCAGGACTCCATCGCTGACCGTATTGAGCGGGGCCTTCTGGAAGGCTCCCTTACCGATGCGATGCGGCGGTATCGGGATGCGATTGATGCGGGTCTTCTGAAGATCATGTCGAAGATGGGGATTTCCGTCATCTCCAGCTATCGCGGCGGTCTGAACTTTGAGGCTGTGGGTCTGTCGCGCGCGATGGTGGCGGAGTATTTCCCCGGCATGCAAAGCCGGATTTCCGGCATCGGTCTGACGGGCGTCGAACAAAAGCTGGAAGAGGTCCACGCGCGCGGCTGGCGTGGCGGGGCTGATGTGCTGCCGATTGGCGGCTTTTACAAGGCGCGGCGGTCGGGCGAAAAGCACGCCTGGGAAGCGCAGACGATGCACATGCTGCAATCGGCCTGCGACCGGGCCAGCTATGACCTCTGGAAGCAGTATTCCGCCGCGATGCGGGCCAACCCGCCGATCCACCTGCGGGATCTTCTGGACATCAAGACGCTTGGCAAGCCAGTGCCGATCGAGGAGGTGGAATCGATCACCTCAATCCGCAAGCGCTTTGTCACGCCGGGCATGTCGCTGGGGGCGCTGTCGCCCGAGGCGCACAAGACGCTGAACGTGGCGATGAACCGGATCGGGGCGAAGAGCGACTCGGGTGAGGGTGGCGAGGACCCGGCGCATTTCGTGCCGGAACCGAATGGCGACAACCCAAGCGCCAAGATCAAGCAGGTTGCGTCGGGGCGCTTTGGCGTGACGGCGGAATATCTGAACGCCTGTGAGGAGTTGGAGATCAAGGTTGCCCAAGGGGCAAAGCCCGGTGAGGGCGGCCAGCTTCCGGGGATGAAGGTCACGGCGCTTATCGCTCGGCTGCGGCATTCGACGCCGGGCGTGACGCTGATCTCGCCCCCGCCGCACCATGATATCTACAGCATCGAGGACCTCGCGCAGCTGATCTATGACCTGAAGCAGATCAACCCGCGGGCCAAGGTGACGGTGAAGCTGGTGTCGTCGTCGGGAGTAGGGACCATTGCGGCGGGCGTGGCGAAGGCCAAGGCCGACGTGATCCTGAT
>JANPJU010000076.1:0-4061 GCA_031425675.1 Paracoccaceae bacterium
CGGCGTCCTGACCCCCGGCGAATGCAAGATCGGCATCATGCCGGGCAGCATCTTCTCCAAGGGCTCCGTGGGGGTTGTGTCACGCTCCGGCACCCTTACCTATGAGGCCGTGAAACAGACAACCGACGTGGGCCTTGGCCAATCCACCGCCGTCGGCATCGGCGGCGACCCGATCAAGGGGTCAGAGCACATTGATATCCTCGAGATGTTCCTTGCTGACCCCGAGACCCACTCGATCATCATGATCGGCGAGATCGGGGGGGCCGCCGAAGAAGACGCCGCCCAGTTCCTTGCCGATGAGAAAAAGCGCGGCCGCTGGAAGCCCACCGCCGGTTTCATCGCCGGCCGCACCGCCCCCCCCGGCCGCCGCATGGGCCACGCCGGGGCCATCGTGGCCGGTGGCAAGGGAGACGCGCAGTCGAAGATCGAAGCGATGCTGAGCGCCGGGATCGTCGTGGCGGATAGCCCGGCTGGGTTGGGTGAGGCGGTGCTGAAGGCGATCAAGGGGTAGGAATGGGACCAGCGCAAGCCATAAGGACCGGCTTCGCCAAGTCCTTCCAGTTCTCCGGACGGGCCTCCCGCGCCGAGTTCTGGTGGTTTGCGCCTGTAGCCCTGATTCCACCCATTGTCGGTGGCACCCAGATGTCATGGAATAACATCGACTTCTCGGGCATCTGGCGTGTTGGCGTGCTTATGCTCCTCAGTCTGCCGCTGGTTTCCGCTATGTCCCGTCGCCTGCAAGACATGGGAAAGCCGGGCCATCAAGCCTTGTGTCCCTTCATGCCCTTCGTCTTCTTCTGGCTCGGCTACCAAGCAATCTACTGGTTCAGCTTTGCGACGTGGATGACAGGCATTGGTGTGATCCTCAGCATACTCGCGCTGTTCGCATTCGGATTGATCTATTTTGCAACGGCCGTTGCTTCCCTGTTCGTGACCGCCTCCATCATCGGGATGATGCTCGTCCCATCCGACCCGCGCCCTAACCGCTACGGCCCCCCTCCCTCCGAGGTTACCCCATGACCGACCAATCCCCCACCGCCGCCTTCACCGCCTCGTCCTTCCTTGACGGGGCCAATGCCGATTACGTCGACCAACTGGCCGCGCGCCATGCGCAGGACCCCAACTCGGTTGACCCCCAATGGGCGGAGTTCTTCGCGGCCCTCGGCGACAGCGAACTGGACGCCAAGCGCGCCGCCCAAGGCCCAAGCTGGGCCCGCGCCGACTGGCCGCCGCAGCCGGTGGATGATCTGACCGCCGCGCTGACCGGTGAATGGGCCGCCCCGCCTCCGGCGAAGGAAGCCAAGGCCGCCGGTGCGAAGATCGCCGCCAAAGCCGCCGACGCGGGCGTGCAGCTGACCGAAGAACAGATCCAGCGCGCCGTCCTCGATTCCGTCCGCGCGATCATGATCATTCGCGCCTACCGGATCCGCGGCCACCTTGCCGCTGATCTTGACCCGCTGGGCATGACCGACACCATGCATCAGCCAGAACTTGACCCTGCCAGCTATGGGTTTGCCGAGTCCGACATGGACCGCCCGATCTTCATCGACAACGTCCTTGGCCTTGAAACCGCCTCGATGCGCCAGATCATCGACATCGTGAAGCGTACCTATTGCGGCACCTTCGCGCTGCAATACATGCACATTTCCGACCCCGAACAGGCCGCCTGGCTGAAGGAACGGATCGAAGGCTACGGCAAGGAAATCCAGTTCACCCGTGAGGGCCGCAAGGCGATCCTGAACAAGCTGGTCGAGGCGGAGGGCTATGAAAAATTCCTCCACGTCAAATACATGGGCACCAAGCGTTTCGGCCTTGATGGGGCCGAAAGCCTGATCCCCGCGATGGAGCAGATCATCAAGCGCGGCGGTGCGCTTGGCGTGAAAGAGGTTGCCATCGGCATGCCACACCGGGGCCGCCTTTCCGTCCTCGCCAACGTGCTGATGAAACCCTATCGCGCGATCTTCCATGAATTCCAGGGCGGGTCCTACAAGCCTGAGGATGTGGATGGCTCGGGTGATGTGAAATACCACCTTGGCGCGTCCAGCGACCGCGAATTTGACGGCAACAAGGTCCACCTGTCGCTGACCGCCAACCCCAGCCACCTTGAAGCGGTGAACCCGGTGGTGCTGGGCAAGGTCCGCGCCAAGCAGGACCAGATGAACGACGCCGCCGACCGGATAGCGGTTCTGCCGATCCTCCTCCACGGGGACGCGGCTTTTGCGGGCCAGGGGGTCGTGGCCGAATGTCTGCAACTGTCGGGCATCAAGGGGCACCGCACCGGCGGCTGCATCCACATCATCGTCAACAACCAGATCGGCTTTACCACGGCACCGGCCTTCAGCCGCACCTCGCCCTATCCGACCGACATCGCCCTGATGGTCGAAGCGCCGATCTTCCACGTCAACGGTGACGACCCTGAGGCCGTGGTCCACGCCGCCCGCGTGGCCACCGAATACCGGCAGAAGTTCCACAAGGATGTGGTCCTCGACATCTTCTGCTACCGCCGCTTTGGTCACAACGAAGGCGATGAGCCGATGTTCACCAACCCGGCGATGTATGGCCGCATCAAGCGCCAGAAGACCACGCTGCAGCTTTACACCGAACGGCTGGTGGCGGATGGCCTGATCCCCGAAGGTGAGATCGAGGATATGAAGGCCGCCTTCCAGGCCCGCCTGAACGAAGAGTTTGAGGCTGGAAAGGCCTTCCTGCCCAACAAGGCCGACTGGCTGGATGGCCGCTGGAAGAACCTGGCGACCAAGGACCTGAACAACTACCAGCGCGGTGAAACCTGGATCAAGCCAGACACTTTGGCCGAGGTCGGTGCCGCCCTGACCCGCGTGCCCGACGGCTTTGACATGCACAAGACCGTCACCCGCCAGCTTGAGGCGAAGAAGGAAATGTTCGCCACCGGCAAGGGGTTCGACTGGGCCACGGCTGAGGCGCTGGCCTTCGGCTCTCTCCAGACCGAAGGGTTTGCGGTGCGGCTTTCCGGGCAGGACTGCACTCGTGGCACGTTCAGCCAGCGCCACTCTGGCTGGGTCGACCAGACGACCGAAGAACGCCACTACCCCCTGAACCACATTCGCGCAGGACAAGCGCGGTATGAAGTGATTGACAGCATGCTGTCGGAATACGCGGTCCTTGGGTTTGAATATGGCTATTCGCTGTCCGAACCCAACGCCCTGACCCTGTGGGAAGCGCAGTTCGGCGATTTCGCCAACGGCGCGCAGATCATGATCGACCAGTTCATCAACTCGGGCGAATCGAAATGGCTGCGGATGTCGGGCCTCGTGATGCTGCTGCCGCATGGCTATGAAGGCCAGGGGCCGGAACATTCCTCCGCCCGGCTGGAGCGGTTCCTGCAACTCAGCGCGGAAGACAACTGGATCGTCGCCAACTGCACGACGCCCGCCAACTACTTCCACATCCTGCGCCGCCAGCTGCACCGGACCTACCGCAAACCGCTGATCCTGATGACGCCGAAATCGCTGCTGCGTCACCCGATGGCGATCAGCCGCGCGGCCGATTTCACCGACGGCTCCACCTTCCACCGCGTCCTCTGGGACGACGCGCAGAAGGGCAACTCCAGCCTTACGCTGAAACCGGATGCCGAGATCAAGCGCGTGGTCATGTGTTCCGGCAAGGTCTACTACGACCTTCTGGCCGAACGCGACGCCCAAGGCCTGGACGACGTCTATCTCCTCCGCGTCGAACAGCTCTACCCGGTTCCGACGATCTCCCTCACCCAGGAACTCAGCCGCTTCCCGGGGGCCGAGTTCATCTGGTGCCAGGAAGAGCCGAAGAACCAGGGCGCCTGGAACTTCCTTGAACCCGAGATGGAAGCCGTCCTGACCAAGGTCCGAGCCACCCCCACCCGCATGACCTACGCCGGCCGCAAGGCCAGCGCCTCGCCCGCCACCGGCCTCGCCTCGCGCCACAAACATGAACAGCAAACCCTCGTCGCCCAGGCCCTCGGCCTTTGAAGCACGCTAAGACCGGAGACAGACAATGACTGACGTGATGGTGCCCGCCCTCGGCGAATCCGTGTCCGAAGCCACCGT
>JANPJU010000077.1:0-25387 GCA_031425675.1 Paracoccaceae bacterium
CGCCGGCATGATTTCGACCATCGTGCCAGTCATGGCCCGCACGACGCTGCTGGGCTACGGTTGGGTTGTAACGGCCGTTGTGGCGCTGGCCGTGCTCAGCTTCGGGCTATGGGTCCACCACATGTTCACCACGGGCATCCCGCATCTGAGCCTTGCGTTCTTTTCCGCTGCCTCAACCTTGGTGGCTGTGCCGACTGCGGTGATGATCTTCGCGTGGATCGGCACGCTTTGGCAGGGACGCCCGACGCTGCAACTGCCAATGCTGTGGCTGACCGGTTTCTTCGCCACGTTTGTCCTTGGCGGGCTGACAGGGGTGATGCTGGCCGTGGTTCCCTTCGACTGGCAGGCGCATGATACTTATTTCGTGGTCGCGCACCTGCACTATGTCCTGATCGGTGGGTATGTCTTTCCGATGGTCGCGGCGATCTACTATTTCCTGCCGTTGCTAAGCGGGCGGGCCCGCTTTTTCAAACTTGGCGAGATTGCCTTTTGGATCACCGTTCCGGCGTTTCACCTTACATTCCTTGCCCTGCACATCGCGGGTTTGATGGGTCAACGGCGGCGCATCTGGACTTATGATGACGGGCAGGGCTGGACGGCGGTCAACCTTGCGGCTTCGGTCGGAGCGTTCATCATGGCTATCGGCTTTGCGCTGGTCATTCTGGACGTGATCGTCAATTGCCTGGTTGCAAAGAAGGCGAGGCGCAACCCGTGGCAGGCCGGCACATTGGAGTGGGCCACGGCGTTGCCATCACCACCCTATGGCTTTGCATCAATCCCGAAGGTGACCAGTCGGTACCCTCTCACGTCAGATCCCAACCTTGCCAATGCCATTGCCCGGGGTGAGGGGTTTCTGGCCGACCCGAGCCGACTGCGCCGTGAGACATTGATCGTCGACACGACCACCGGTGAGCCAACCCAGGTCGCGGTACTGCCGGGGAATTCGTACTTACCGTTCGTGCTGGCAGTGGTCACGAGCACCTCATTCCTCGCGCCATTGTTCGATGCCTACATCGTTGCGGGGTTGGCGCTGGCGGGGGTCGTGATTGTGGCGCTGATCTGGGCATGGACCTTGGGATCAAAGTCCGATGAGGGCGCGGTTGACGCGGGGCACGGCCTGCAACTGCCCACCTCATGGGAAGTTCCCGATCCGCCCGGCTGGTGGGGATCGCTGATGCTGATGCTGGCGGACGGAGTTCATTTTGGATCGTTGCTGTTTGGGTATGCGTTTTTGTGGACGGTCGCCCCCAACTGGCCCCCAGCGTCCTGGCTGGAGCCGGGGCTGGTTGCCCCGGCACTTGCCTTGGCTGGAGTGGTGACACTGGTCGCTGGCACGCGGGTGACCGCCTGGTTGGTCTTGCGGGAAAATCGGTCCGCCCCGGGTTTGATCCTGGCCGCATCAGGCGCCTTGATGCTGGCGGCCGCAGCAGCCTCGATCTGGCTTGCCAGACCCGACCCAGAGAGCCATGCCTACGACGCTGCGCTTTGGCTTCTGGCTGGGCATATCGTACTGCATTCCGCAATCACTTTGATCATGGTCGGGTATCTTTGCGCCCGCATCATCGCAGGCTATGCGTCGCCTCGGCGCATTGGTGAGGCACGAATTGTCCAGCTTTGGGGGGATTTCACGGCGCTGACCAGCCTGATGGCCTTGGCTGCAGCCTGGGGTCCGGGGGCGTTTGCATGACGGACATCCTGCGCCTTTCTTTGCCGTTGACCGTCTGGCTGATCGCCTTCAGTGGCTTGTACGGACTGCAGGCGATCCTTTGTCAAACTGCCTGGGTCGAGAGCCCGGCATATGGCGTGCTGACTTTTGGTCGGGCCGTGCTTGTAGGCGCTTGGATATTGGTCGTTCTGGTACAGACGGCATTGATTTCTGCGCTGACGACGGCTCGTTTTGGAGGCAGCACGGTTTTCATTCGACAGGTCAGCATTGCTTTGGCATTTGTCGCTTTAATCTCGTCAATCTGGACCCTTTCACCAGCTGCATTATTGCCAATGTGCTTGGAGTAGGGGTGTCCGGGTTTTCTCCGGTCGAGCTGCCTCTGCCAGCTGCAAGGCTTTGGCGGATAGAGGCATTGTATCAAGTTCTGCCCAAATGAATGTGCATGCCAGATCTGACGCTTCTACTCACCGGACCGAAGGTGGTCTGTAAGGAAAAGACATTTCACAAACCAGACCATCTGCACGCCAGACCTTTGAAATTTTCCCCCCGATCTGGCCTTCGAACAACAAGGTTATCAAACGCGAACCAAAGCCAAGGCGGGCAGGGTCGCCGTCAATCGTTGGTCCGCCCCGCTCTTTCCAGAACAGATGAACTTCGTCGTTTGCGATCGACCAGTCCACTTGCAGACTACCTCCTGGAGTTGAAAGGGAACCGTATTTTGCAGCGTTTGTGGCCAGTTCGTGCAGCGCCATTGACAGGGGTTGGGCGGCTTCGACACTGATCTGCAAGGGCGGACCATTTATCGACACCTCAAATCCATCGCCGTTGCCCGAGACGGCAAAGGGTCGCAACTCATTCTCCACGATATCGCGCAGGTCGGCGCCCTGCCAACGACGCTTGCCCAGCAGGCCCATGGTCTGGCTCAATGCGCGGACCCGGCCGTCCATCACCTTCGCAAACTCTTCCGGCGTTGCGGCCTTTGTCATGCGCAACAGGCTGGAGACGACGGTAAGGGCATTCTTTGCCCGATGTTCCACTTCGTGGGCCATCAGCACTGTGAGCTCTTCTGCGCGTTTACGTTCGGAAATATCATAGACGATACCAACGACCCGTGAAATGCCGGTCTGATCAGACGTTTCTTTCTTTGCCCGCACTGCCAACCAGAGCGGCATTTGTACGACTGATACCGCCGACCTTCCCACGCGAAACTCAACAAAGAGTGAGCCATCGTCGCGAAGCGTTCGCAGGGCCTTGGTCATTCGTTTTCTGTCCTCGCGCACAACGCGGGCCAATGCCGCGCGAGGTCTGGGCGCTTCGCCGCCTGGATCAAGGCCAAGAAGCTGCAATGCTCTGACTGAACACTGCATTGGCATCGTAGTGGTGGAGCATTCCCATCCACCGATGCCCATGGCCTCTTGCGCCAGTCGCAGGCGTGCGTCGCTTTCCGCCAGGGCCATCTCGATGGTGCGCAAAGGTGTTACGTCAACGTGGGCGCCGCGCAGCATCACGGCACGTCCGGACTTGTCACGTTCAATTTCGCCCTGCGCCGCAATCCAGCGGATGTCGCCCGCAGGCGTTACGATGCGATAGATTTGGCCGTAGTTGGTTTCCGCGCTTTCATCGGACAGCACGCGCAATACCTCGCGCTCGGCGCGCTCACGATCGTCGGGGTGAAGTCGCCGTGCCCAGTCATCATGCGTCTCTACAGCAGGGGCTGCCAGCCGGCCCTGTAAGGACATATATTCCGGCGATCGTTTGCTCACCCCGGACTGCACGTCAAATTCGAACGTCCCGACGAGGCCGAAGCGGTTTGCCCGCACCAGCCGGTCTGTACTGAGCGCGTTGTCCCGCTGCAAGGAGACGTTCCTGAAAGCAAGGCGCTTCTGGTCATTCGAGACCTGCAGGCTTAGCAGAAACAGCGCAAGGGTTGCGGGTATTCCGAAACCCAGCAGTGGCAGCATTCCAGCCCGCCATGCGGCTGCGATTTCGGCCTTTGGTCGCATGCTTACCGCATAAACGGGCAGCCCCTCCAGCGCCTGCATTGCCAGAAGCGACTCCGTTCCGGGCATGGCTGTGTCCGAGATGTAGACCGCACTTTTTACTCCGGCCATGGCATAATCGTAGAACGGACTGGCCGGATCAACGGGGGGGAGAGGTCTGTCCCGGGCAATCAATCCACCTGTGGTACTGATGCCAAAACCGTCTGCCCGAATGAACGCCATCCGGTCACTTGGCGCAGGCAGCAGACGTTCCAGACCGGCGGCAAGAACCATGGGGCTGACCGAGATCAGGACCACACCATCAAAGCCGTTCGGGGACGGGGCGTTGCCTGATCCGCTCCGTCGGCGGCTGACAGAAAACAGCATCTTGCCATCAAACCGACCGATGAAGGTCTCGCTGATGTGGACAGCGGGATGGATGTCCTGGCGCAGAGCCGTGAAATATTCCCGGTCGGCAAGCGATGCATCTTCCGGGACAGGATAGAGGTTGGTGGCAAGAAGTGGCCGCCCTTCACGGTCAATGACATAGCTTATTTCGCTTTGCGAAAGCTCTGCCATGATCTGACTGATTGCAACGCCAAGTTCCTGTTCGCGGGCGCGAATTTCCTCGTCTGTCAGACCCCGCAGCCGATCGTTGACCCGGCCAGCCGCTACGTTGTAGCCCTCGAACGCGCGCTGCCCGTACTCAGCTGCGGCAACAGCCGCTCTGCGAATCTCTGTCTCAGCCAATGCCCAGGCAGCTTGCCAGTTCAGCCATCCCACTGTCAGCAGCAATGAAAAGGGAACCAATACGGCCGCGGTGGGCATCAGATAGGTATTTCTGGCCCTCACCATCTGGATAACGCAGGGCACAGCGGCGACTCTGTCGCCACCTCTGGTCCAACCACCCTTGCCGGCGAAATACTAGCAACCACCGCACACCCTGACAGCGATCTCAACTTCCGATTGTTGCCATAACTGAAACGCTTTTGTCAAAGGTGCCGTTGATTTGGGAAGAGATAAGCCCTGAAACTGGCCTTGATTGCCAGTTTCGGCAGGGGAACCAAGGTGCCGAACGACCAGTGACGGAATTTTTTCTAAGACGAAGGCCCCATGTTTTGGTCCACGTCCCCCTGCCATGCAAAATTTCAGCTGCCTACCAGTTCGCCACCGTTCGGATGCAGCGTCTGACCGGACATGTATGAACTGTCGGCACATGCCAAGAACAGGATTGCCGGGGCTACCTCATTCGGCTGCCCCGCCCGGCCCAGCGGAGTATCATTGCCAAACCGTCCAACCTTTTCCGCACTGAAGGACGCAGGGATGAGCGGGGTCCAGATCGGACCGGGCGCAACCGCGTTCACCCGAATCCCGCGGCTGGCAAGTTTGGCCGAGAGTGTGCGCGTAAATGCCAGCAACGCCCCTTTGGTTGATGCGTAGTCAGCCAATTGCTTTTGCCCACGAAAGGCTGTCACGGAAGTAATATTGATAATCGCATCGCCCGCTGACATTTGCGCAAGCACCGCTTGCACCGCAAAAAACGGACCAAAGATGTTGGTCCGAAACGTGCGCTCAAGCTGAGCCTCGGAGATATCTTCTACCTCCTCCTGAACGTGCTGTTCGGCTGCATTGTTAACGAGCACATTGATCCGCCCAAACCGCTCCAGCACAGATGCTACCGCGCGACTGACCGCAGCCTTGTCGCCGATGTCGAGAGAGATCTTCATGCCCTCGCCACCTTCGTCGACGATCATGCCCATCGTGTCATCAGCGTCGCCATGTTCGTTCTTGTAAAGGATCGCCACACTTGCGCCTTCGCGTGCGAACAACACCGCCGTTGCGCGACCGATGCCACTGTCTCCGCCGGTGATGACGGCAACCTTGCCTTGCAGTTTGCCTGAACCGGCAAAGCGCGGCAAGAAATCGGGGGCGGGTGTCATTTCGGACTCGGTGCCAGGCTGATGGTCCTGCTCTTGCGGCGGAATGTCGATGGTGTTGTCAGGGTTCATGGTGCGTTTCCTTAATCGGACTGATGACGACCAGAGTGTCGGCTTGGTGCCCCAAGCCGGTGCAACTTCTGCAATGGCCAATTGTTCCAGTCTGCGCCAGAAAATTGGCGGCATCGCGTGACGTATGACCCAGCCCGCTTGTGGTGATGCCCCGGCTTGCACTTTCCTGTGGGGGGCCAACGAGCTTTCCTGAACGGCCGTGTTCCTCTGGCTGCCCCACGCAACTTAGCCTGTTCTGGCTGCAGGAATCGCGGGCTCGTCAGTCCTCCGGCCCCGAGGCTTTGTCCCCCGGCACCTTCTTCTCCGGCAAATCCTGAACGAACTCTTCCGGCCGGTGGGGTGCGCCTTCGTGGTCGCCTTGCGCATTTTTCCGGTCCTTTGGCGGTGTCCGCTTGCGCGCGGCTGCGGCGGGGTCATTTGGCATTCGCATCGCTCCTCTACGTGTGATGGGAGTTAACCACGGCAAGGGCACTTTGTTTCCCCAAGTGCGGCGGAGCCGCTTGGCGTTAACGTCGCCTAACCGATCAATGTTTTGGGAAATGGTCGGCTCAATCCCGCGCTTTCTGCCAAGCCGAAGCGCCACTGCACATCAGCCGCCCGCGAGATCCCGATCCGCGGCCCCACAAGAACGGGCAACCCGACCGCGCCAGTGGTCAGTAGAAACTCTTCTCCACCAAAACTCTTGCCGTTGTCGGCATGCCTGACGTCCAACGCCTGGCCCAAGCGTCCCGGACCGTTGGCCAGTGCATCTTCCCTGCCCCGGCGTTGTTTCATTGCCTCAATGCCGACCTCGGGCCGAATAGCCCTAACCAGCACCGCTTCACCTGGGCGACCGACAACGTTCAGGCAAAGGTGGCAGCCATAGGATAGATAAACGTAGACGCTACCCAGTGGGCCGAACATCGCTGCATTGCGTACCGTCCGGCCCGCAAAGCTGTGCGAGGCGGGGTCGTTTCGGCCATACGCCTCAGTCTCTATGATCGTACCACCGACGCCGCGCACCAGCAGTCGCGCGCCGATCAAGGCGTTAGCCAGTTGCCCGATGTCCTGATCGAAGTCTGGCATGCGTTCGGTCACTGCAAGTATCCGTACCATAGGGCGAACAAGAGACGTTCTTTCGAGGTTCCATTCGAGAGCCTGGGGAAAATCCCAATGACCAAGATTACAGAAGAACCAGACTTTGCACTGTCGATAGAGAGACGGATCCTGGCACACTGCGGCCTTCAGGCAGGGATATTTCGGCACATGTCCGAGGACCGTTTTAGCTACCTCATGGACTGGATGGAGGAACGATCACTACACGGTAAATTCAAGACAAAAGCCGCGCCAATTGGCGCGGCCCTTTTCTTGCAGGCGTCCCAACATGATTACGGGTTGGCTGGCGCCGTCCCATCGGTGCCTTCCGGCTGTGCAGGAGGAACTGCGGTTCCCGTTCCGGTCTCGGTTCCAGACGCAGGCGCGTCGTCAGTACCCAAGGCTGCATCTGGCGTTGGCGTGGCTTCAGTGCCGGTTTCTGGAACGGTGCCGGTCGCCTGGCCCTGGTCAGTGGCGGAGGGGACAGCAGCCGCTCCATTGTCCTGGACGGAGCGATTCATCGTCAAAGCGATCACGGCCATGACAAGGACAATGACAACAAGCAAAATCAGCCACATGCTGGTCTGCGATGACCGCGTTTCAGGGACGTGCCGGGATTCGGTGCCCAAGGGGGCGCGAGGAGGAAGATCGGTCATGAAGATATCCTTTCTGATACAAGAGCGTTCTGCCCCACAAACTGGAAACTGCGGAAATTGTTCCAGACGCGCCAAGTCGCGCTGCGAATGACTGCAAGGATCATCGGGTGCGGATTTACGGAAATTCGGTTTCCGCATTGGAGCAGGCATTGGTGACAACCAACTTTCTGCCCGACTTCACGCTTCACCCTTCGAACGCCTTTCAGTCCAAGGCGGCCGATCCGGCGCAACGGAACAATGTTCGCCGAAGGGTATAGATCGAGTGCCGTTTTCGATCAGCGGGTGCCCGACAGACATTAGCTGGCCAGGGTAACCGAAATCTGTGCCGCGATTTTGGCCTGGCCGTTCAATAGTACGGGCATCGCCTGTTCTGGGTTTGGCACGTCCTCTGACACGACCAGTGATGACCCCGTTTTTGCCCGTCCGGCACGAACAATCATTTGGCGCGCATTCGCTGCACCCAACAGGCCATCGTGATTGCCGCAGTCATGCCGCGTCCCGGTGAACCTGAAGGCTGACAGCGGCATGCTAAGTGCTGCGATAGCAATCGCGTCTGTCAACTGAACTTCGTCGCCTCTGCCCGGGGGCGTATGCTCCAGTACCTGAAAGATCATCGGATCAAGAATATAACGGCCTACGGCGGCCAGAGAGGAGGGAGCGGTTCCCGCAGCGGGTTTTTCCACCATTCCGGACACAGGGATTGTCTGGCCCACCGGCTGTCCGCCAAGGCGGAAGATACCGTACTGGGGTGCCTCTTCAGCCTTCACGGGCATTGCTGCCACCATATGACCACCGCCATATGCGGCTGCCATTTCAGCCATAGCGTTTGCGCCCATGATTATGTCATCGGGCAGTATGACCCCGAAGGGCCCTGGCAGCATCTCGTTTCGGCAGCACAGGACCGCATGCCCAAGGCCCAAGGGCTGGTCTTGAAAAACATAGACGATCTCAGGTCCGCTGGTCTGCGTCTCACGCCGAGAAGGTTTAATGTCAGCGTCATGCGCCGATGTCCCAAGGTAGGTTCGGATTGCCGTCTTTGCCATGCTGATAACCACGACAATCCGTTCGGCGCCTGCGCCAACCGCTTCTTCGATGGCGAAGTCGATCGCAACCTTGTCAAAGACTGGCAAAAGCTCTTTTGCTGTGACTTTTGTTGCGGGCATAAGCCGCTTGCCTTTGCCAGCGGCCGGAATGATGATCGTCTTTACCTGCATTATCGTTCTCGTTTCTCTGCTGTCTCGGCGAAGTCTCAGGCCGTTCAAATGGCTACCGCTTTAGTGCCGCAAGAAGCGGCCGGTCCCCGTAATCTGGGCCCGGATCTACGTCCGGCAGTTCAACCGGAGTTTCAGGATGGTCCAGCGGAACGATGTCATCGGCAGGCATCCTTTCGTCGAACGGCGGACTTTCTACCGGATCGGGCAAGTCAATCTGGCGCCTGGGCGGCAGATCATTGCCGGGAAGCTCTTCTGGCAAGACTGGCGGCAAATCGCGCCCGGGAGTCTGTTCTGGTAGGAACGGAGGTAGATCGTTCGGACCGCCGGGCGGAAGACTGGCATGAAGGATGTGCTTGAAGGAACGGCTAGGAAAGGCAGCTTCAGAAGCGATCATTATGAGGATAATCCTTGGATGTATTCAGGCACTTGGTATGAACCCGCATCGACCGCAATTGTTCCCGGTGGACAGTGCTTCACGCGCAAGTTCTGCAGCCAGGAGTTTCACCGCCTTCAAGGCGTTCCGTTTGGCAACGCCCCATCCGGAAAACCCTGACCGGCCAAGCCTGCGGACCGGGTTTGACCGCGCTTGTCCAACGGGGAACATCAACACGGGTTCCGGGTTGTAGGTCATGGCCCGCAAATCACCGTCGGTCAGAACCAAAAGGGAATGTTCATGACCCTTCCCCAGATACTGTCCTTTGCCATCATTGCGGTGATGATGGTCTTTTTTGTTTGGGGTCGGTTGCGATTTGACGTTGTGGCGATGCTGGCGCTTGCTGCATCGGTCGCTGCAGGGAAGGTTGCCCCGGACAACGCGTTTTCCCGCTTCAGCGACGATATAGTGATCATTGTCGCAAGTGCCGTGGCGGTCAGTGCCGCGGGATCACGGTCCGGCGCGATCGACCTTGCGTTGCGCTGGCTGGCACGGCGATTGACGGGCTATCATGCCCAGCTTCTGGTGCTTGTCGGGTCGGTGACCCTGCTATCTGCACTGATCAAGAACATCGGGGCCTTGGCTATGCTGATGCCCGGAGCGATGACGATTACCAAGAAATCAGGAACTTCCCCATCCCTTTTCCTGATGCCGATGGCGTTTGGGTCGTTGCTGGGCGGGCTGATCAACATGGTTGGCACGTCGCCAAATATCATCGTATCGCGCGTCCGCGAAGAGATGACGGGTGAACCATTTCGTATGTTTGATTACGCACCGGTCGGTTTGGGCCTGTCGGCGGTGGGGATGGTGTTTTTGCTGTTGGCCTCACGCTTCTGGTTGCCGCAAGATCGCCGCGCCACGGCCACTCTGGGCGAGGCGTTGGATGTCGATTACTATAATTCCGAGGCGGCCGTGACTGAAAAATCTGCCGTCGCCGGAAATACCGTGGGTGATTCCCTTGGTCTTGGAGATGGCGAAGTTACGGTGACCGGTGTTATCCGCAACGGCAAGCGGCGTCCAGCGCCGAAGAGGGCTACAGTGCAGTCGAATGGCCGATCCTTGCAATGCTGGGGGCGTTGATCCCGGTCAGCGACGCGTTGCAAACGACCTGAGGTGCGGACCTGATCGGTTAGGTTCTGTCGACGGCGGCGACTGGTTTGCCGGTCTGGGGGGCTGTCCGTCTGATCATGGCGGTGGCCATGGCGGTGACGCGATTCCTGAACAACGCGGTCACTGTTCTGATCATGGCACCAATCGCCGCAATGTTTGCGAATCGCCTTGGTCTTGCTCCTGATGCGTTTCTGATGGCTGTGGCTGTAAGCTGGTTGCGACTTCCTGACGCCCATCGGTCACCAGTGCAACACACTGGTCATGGGGCCCAGCGGCTACCGCTTTGGCGACTACGCCCGCCTTGTTGCTCCCCTTTCGGTGCTCGTCGTGCTGGTAGGCGGTCCCTTGATCTTGCTCAACTGGCCAATTTGATTTGGCCGACCGGATTTTTCGTCAGCCGGGGAACATCGCTTCGATTCCTGAGTCACCAACCCGGATGCATTTGCCCTTTTTTGCATCCGCGATGGAGATCCCTGTCCATCAACTGGCCGCCGCTCACGCCGCAAGATGGTATGGTCGGCGGCCACCCTCCCCGATCATCGCGCGGCGAAGACACCGACCTTAGGCGTTACAGGACCGCCTGGCTCTTCGATCACTGCTCTATGCGCAGCCACCGTCGCCGCCAAAGCGGGTTCAACGTCGCGCCGGCCAGCCACATGGTACAGCGACAACAGGCCATTATGGCACAGCCGGTCATCATCCCAGCCTAGATGGTTGACCACCGGATAAAGGCAAACCCCCTCAACCCGAACGCCGCGACGTTGCGCGCGCCTAACCTCGGACCAGACATAGTTCAGCCAGGGCGTACGTCTGTCGCCCTCAACCCCGGTTTCTGCAATGAACATGGGGCGGCCGTAGCGGGCGTAGGTTTCAAACAGCAGGTCGGACAGGGGCCGATAAAAGCGGTGGTCCACGTCAATCGCTGGACCACCATGGATCCACTGGTTGTTGGTGTAATAATTCACCCCGACGATATCCAGAAAGGACGGGTCGCCCCCGATCTGGGGCCAAAGGCGGCCTGACAGCAGTTCAAATGCCTGAAACTGCGCCTGGTGCCAACCCTCGGCCTCCCACCTGGGGTGGCCGGTTGCGGGGTCATGGTGGATGGCGATCAGAGGTTCGCAATGAACAAACCGCGCGCGCGGGTCGACGTCGCGCAAGGCCTGCATGGCTGCAATGCTGGCGCGGGCCAGTTGCACCTTCAGCTCATACCCGCGGCCTGCAGCGAACGGGTTCAGGTAGCGTGCATCACCCCCCGCCCAGGCGAAGAACGAGATTTCGTTCACTGGGCACCAGAACGGCACGTCATCCGTCGTATCTTTCCAGACAAGCGCGGTGGCGCGCGCGAATGTGGCGAACCGGTCAACAAAGGCCGGGGTCCAGATGTCGATGTCATCGGGCCAGCCGTAGTGTAAAAGATCCCATATCACTTGCGTTCCCACGGTGCGCGCCGCGCGGACCATGGGCAGGAAGCTGGAGAAGTCATACGAACCCGGGGAGCGCTCGATCAGGTGCCAGCGCGCCCCGTCCCGCACGGTGCGCAGACCAAGATCGGAAAGCTGGCGATAGTCGCTTTCGGCATGGGTATCGTGACTTGTCGATGCAATGACATCCAGCCGTTTCCCACTGCGCAGACGATGCGTTGAACATTCAAATCCGCCTTGCAGAAAACTTTGAAACAACGTCGCGGGGGGGGCCGGCACCTCAGCCAACACCTCGGCGAAAAGCGCGTCCCACTGGCGGGCGACGACGGTGGTGGAATAGGTCGCAGCGACATGCGCGTGCAGGGCCTGACCCAACCTTTCCCGTAAGGCAGGATCGCCCGCCAACCGAATGATCGCGGCGGCGGTAGTGGGAATGTCCTGATGTGGCACGAAAAGACCGCTGATCCCGTCGCGGATCTGCTCCACCGCGCCATTGTCGGCGGTGGCAATCACAGGTAGCGCAGCCGCCCCGGCTTCGGCAATCACATGGGGCATGCCTTCACCGCGCGACAGCCATACGAAAATGTCCATCGCACTCAGCAGATCAGGCACGTCCGGGCGGTCACCGGTGAAGATCACCGCATCGTGCAGGCCAAGGTCAAAAGCCAGCCTGCGCAGGTCAACCGCGTAGTCGGGCATGAACGCATCGGGGCCGCCTACGACGAGGAAACGCGCCATCGGGTGCGTTTTCCGTACCAGGGCCGCGGCCTGCAGGAAATCTTCGACCCTTTTCTTTCGATCCAGCCTGCCGACCCAACCGATCACGATGGCGTCGCTTGTGATCCCAAGCGATGCCCTGACCACGCCGCGACGTGACGGGTCAAAGGCTGACATATCCACCATCGACGGGATCGCCCGCGCGTGATGGGGACGATCAGGCATCCGCGAGGCAGCCGCTTGGCGGATCGTTTCACAAACGCCGACATAGCGCGTGGTGAAATGCTTGGGGCCAGACAGCGCCTCCGACACCAGACCGCCATGTTCGATCAGGGGCGGACGGTGGCGCATGCGTTCCAGCGCGGGGTAAATGTCTGCAACGTCCTGACAGGACACAACGATGTCGTAGCCCGCCAGCTTGCGTTCCAGATACTTGACCGTGTCCTCAAAGCTCAGGTCATAGGCCGTGCGGTCCACATGCACGCCGATGGCCGCAAGCTGGTGGTGGGTCTGGTCGGGCATCCCGTCCAGCCGCATGCAGGGCAGCACGTCGATGCGGTACCGCGCCGGGTCAAGCGACTGGGCCAGCAGCCGCACCTCGGTTTCTTCGCCGCCGACAACCAGCCAGGCGAACACGAAGAGGATGCGGACGGGGCGGTCAGCGGGGTGGGGAAGGGGATGTGTCATCATTCCAGAGAAAACACGATCTGCAGGAACTCAGGCCGGTCGCGCAGCAAATGCTCAAGGAACCCAGGGGCATCGTCGAATGGCACGACATGGGTAATCATCGCGTCTTGGATGACCGGGCCTTCGGCAGCCAGCAGGGCGAGCGTCTGTTGCGACAGATGCTGGCGTTTCCAGATGGTGCCAAACCCGGCGGGCACCCGGCCGATCTGGGCGCAGACCAGGCGCAGGCCGTTGTGATGGAATTCTTCGCCCAGCCGCAGACCGTCAAGGCCACCTTGATAGAACGCAAGGTCGATCACGCTGCCTTGCGGACGCAGCGCGCGCAAGGCGCGGTGCAGGCTGTCAGACCGCGCGCGGGACTGGAACACAAGATCCGCCCCACGATCACCCGGTTGGCCCCAGGACTTCGCCTCGGCCAGCGCAGCCTCTTCATCCAGAGCAATCAGGCCAAGCCGGTCGGCAAGGCTGCGGCGAAAACCGGATGGCTCAGCGATGATTACCGTCTCGGCGCCGGCCGCGCGGGCAAAAAGCGCGGTCAGAAGGCCGACCGTTCCGCCACCCCACACTACCACGCGCCGCCCTTGCACACCGGCACCGAACACCGCATCGCCCGCAGGATAGGTCAGCGCGTCGGCATGCAGGATGCCGTTTGCCGCAATCGGCCCCATCTGAGAAACGAAGATGCCCAGCATCGGCTCAAGGGCTGCCGGCAACGGCACCAGCATGTCCTGCGCGGGGTTGGCCATGTGGCCGGACTTGTGACCGAATGTGGTGGCGACCATATCACCGGGCTTGAACCCCTCGGCGTGGCTGTCGATGACGCGGGCAACCTCCATGTAGCCCATGAAGGGCACCGGGTAGGCAACAGAGGGTTGGTCATTGCGAAACATGCAGGCGTCGGCATCCCATGAGGCGGCCAGATAGGGGTTGGTGCCTTTCAGAAAGGTCAGCTCTGTGCCTGCCGACAACCCCGTGTAGCAAAGATCCAGCCGCACCTGCCCCGGCCCGGCGGGGTCTTCCTGATAGCGGAAAATGCCGGGGCGGTAGGGGGCTTCGACCCCCAACGACCGCACCTCACGCGGGTGGTGGGGGTGCGGGGTTGGACGGCGCAGATGGCCGATGGGGGGGATGGGCTGGGGTGGTACCGGGGACAGATGTTCCACCGTACCCGATTGCATAGACCGGGCGATGGCAAGGGCGACGCGGTGGGTTTCTAGAGCCTCGCCATAGCTAGTGCGGATGTGATTGGGCTGCCCGCGTACGGCGTCGATGAAGTCACGATCCTCACGCCATACGGGGTCACCCAGCGCGGGTTTTGGGTCGCGGCCGGTGCCGGTGTCGATCATCACGTCACGCTCGGACAGTTCCACTGCAATCCCGTCGGCGAACAGATGCAGACCGACGCGGTGCTGCCAGTTCAAGAGGCACGTCGACGAAAGTGTGGCCACCGCGCCCGATGCAAAGGTCAGCGTGGCGGTGCTGGCGGTACTGACATCCAGCGCGGGAAAACCATTCCGCGGCAGGTGGTTGCCCTGTGCGTAGACCGACACGACGCCGCCCGCGATCAGTCGCAGCGTGTCAATCAGGTGGGTCGCCTGTTCCACGACCTGACCGCCAGACTGCGCCTGTTGCCCCCACCACGCGGGCGGCGGGGTGGAATCCAGCCAAAACCCCTGCATCAGTTGCGGCGCCCGGTCTGCCAACGCGCGCCGGGCTGCATCCACCGTATCCAGATAGCGCCAGTGATAGCCGACAGCGGTGATCAGGCCTGACTGCTCCACCTCGGTAGCGATGGCCTCGGCGGTTTCAAGATCGGTCGACAGCGGCTTTTCGACGAAAAACGGGATGCCCGCAGCCAAGGCGCTGCGTTCGGCGGGGCCATGCGCGAAGGGGGGCACGCAGATGAACACCGCGTCCAGTTCGATGTCTGACAGCATCGCATCGGCGCTGTCATAGGTCTTGGCTCCGGTCTGCGCGGCGAGCGCAGAGGCGCGGGGCAGGTCCGGGTCGGCGATGGCGGTCACGACGACATCGGCAAAGCAGGACAGCACGCCCAGATGACGGTCGGCAATGCCGCCCGCCCCGATGAAACCAATTCTGGTCAGGCTTTGCATGGCAGGCTTTCTGTGGCTGGCCCGCCGGTCGGCAAGGGCGCGGTGGTAGGTGGTTTGGGTGGCCGCCGCCATGGCGGCTGCGGTGAACCCTTGACGAAAGCGGCGGGTCTGATGCACGGCCGTGCGTCTTGCAGCGTCGGGGTCTTCCAGCCGGGCGGCAAGGCAATCGGCCAGCGCCGTGGGATCACCGACCGGGACGAGGAACGGATGGTCGGCCCCAAGTGCATCCACGATGCCTTCGGTTCGCGTGGCAATGATCGGGAGGCCCAATGCCATCGCTTCAAGCACCACCAAAGGCAGGCCTTCGAACAAGGACGGCAGCACGAACAGGTCGGCGGCCTGCATCAGACTGGCGATGTCATCGCGAGGTGGCAGGATGGTGATGTCGGACAGTGCGCGGCGTTCAATGTCGGCTTTGACCGTCTGACGGAGCGGACCGTCGCCGACCATCACCAGTGCTGTATCGGGGTGGGCTTTCTGCACTTCGGCAAAAGCGGCCACCAAAGTCATCTGAGCCTTTTGGGGGGTGAAGCGGCCCACATGAAGCACGAGGGGCTGGTCGGCCCCTATGCCAAGCAGTTTACGCTGGCGCGCACCCGACTGCCGCGGAACCGGCGCATCGATGCCGTTGGCAATCGCTGACAAGGGCGGCGCATGTGGCATCCAGGCTATCGCGTGACGCCATTTGTCCGCAGCCCCCGGGGAAACGGTGATCAGCTGCGCCACATCCCGCAGCATCGCGCTGTAGTCCTGCCGTTGCAAAGGATCGTCAATCAGCCAGGGCAAATGTTCTGTCCGCAGCACAGTCATCCCGGCGCGGCTTCCGGCACGCACAAGGCCTTGCCCTTCCCAGCCAATGCCGGCGTGGACATGCAGCAACGCGTCGCTTCGCCGAGTCAGCCATATGGCCCAATTGCCCTCATCCACAATATCGGCGGTAAGACCGGCAGCCCGTGCCCGCAGCGCAAAACGCGTGCCCGCAGCACTTTGCTGAAATGCCAGATGCGGCGCAAAGCCAGGGCCGAGGTTGCGTGCAAGCGTGATCATGTGATGCCCGACACCAGACGGATCAAGACTGTCTGTGGCCAGGATCACCGGTGTGGCAGACAGTCCGGCTGATGTGGTTGGGATGTGCAGCATCATGCGGCGTAACCCGCCCGCCGCGATCTCTGCGCACGCTCGATAAGTGGCATCAAGTGGAACATGGAATGGGGCCATGTGCAGGTGCGCAGAGCTGCCTCACGCGGTGAAAACCGGGACAGGTCGGCAAGCATGGCGAGGATCGCCGCGCCGAATTGGGCTGCAGTTGCGGTGCGCCCGGTGTCGGGGCGAATGTATTGCAGACCGCAGGCCAGATCGGCATTCGCCAGCACCGGCAGACCGGCCAGCATATATTCGGTCAGGATCGCCGGGGCACCGTCAGCAACCCCGCAGACCACGCCGATGCGGCCAAGGTTCATCAGGCGATTGACCTCGGCATGGCTGACACCGGGCGGACCGACAAATGTCACGTCCAGCCCCATCGCTGCCGACTTGGCGCGCAAGGCATCAGCGTCCTCGCCATAGCCCATGACGCACAGCGCGCGAATGCTTTTGGGCAAAGTGGTCAGCGCGTCAAACAGGATATCGTGCCGCTTGTAGGGCTGCGCCGCCGCCACATAGACCACGTCAAACTCCTTCGGCCCCGGCAGGGGATGAAAGGTGGTCTCTGACGCAAACTCGGGTCCGATTGGCAGCATGGCGACCAACGCGTCGGGATGGCGCGCGCGGACGGCGTCGGTCTGCTTGGCTGACGCTGTGAGAAAGATGTCGATGTAGCGGCTGACCTCGGGCGGGATGCGCAAGGCGTCCACGTCGAGCGAATTATAGATTGTTACACTGGTCGAGCAGGCGTCAAGAATTGCGGGCGTGACCCCAAGACCCCAGACGCAAAGAATATCCGGCGCGCCGAAGGCATTGATATGGCACAAGAGGTCGCTTGAACCGTACGGCGCCGGGTGACCATCAGCGCGAAACCGGCGCAGGCCCAGACCGTACGGCGATTGGGTCAGACCGGCGCGGTGGCCATCTTTTCCCGCAAAGCTCCACACCTCGGCCGCATCACAAAGGCCTGAACGGACCACGGCCAGCGGCAGACGTTCAAGATAACCGCCCGCCACGGGCACGTCTGGCGCGATCCGCTCAGGAGCGAAATCCGCATCCAGATAGATGCCCGGCGGTTCCGGGGGCACATGGCTGCAATAATCCGAGATGGCAACGATCCGGCGCAGGGTCACGATGCACCGCGCGTCATTCGGCCGCGCGCGAGAACGTCGTCGGCGCGCGGTTGGCGTTAATACGGTCAAAGGTTGCCAGCGCCTGGCCAACCACCTGGTCCATGTTCAGGTACTGGTACGACCCCAACCGCCCGACGAACCACACATCGGGCGACCGTTCCGCCATGGTCCGGTACATCCGGTACAGCTGTTGGTTCTCTTCACGCGGGATGGGATAATAGGGGTCGCCTTCATCGGTTGGATATTCAAAGGTCAGGCTGGTCTTGGAATGTACCTGGCCCGTCAGGTGTTTGTATTCGGTGACCCGAGTGAAGTCTTCCGACTGCGGATAGTTCACCACGGCCACCGGCTGCGCCCACTCCACATCGCGCGTCTCATGGACAAAGCGCAGTGAGCGGTAAGGCAAGGCTCCGAACTGATGCCGAAAGTACTCGTCGATGGGGCCGGTGAAGATGATCCGCCGGGCGCGGTCCATATCCCGGGCTTCATCCCAGGATGTGCCCAGTTCCACGCGGATGTTGGGGTGATCCAGCATGTTGCTGAACATTGCCGTGTAGCCATTCAATGGCATCTGTTGGAACGTATCGGCGAAGTACCGGTCATCCCGGTTGGTGCGGGTTGGAATACGGGCCGTCACGGCACGGGACAATTGCGATGGGTCAAGGCCCCACTGCTTTTGGGTGTAGCCGCGAAAGAACTTTTCGTAGAGATCACGCCCGACGGTCGAAAGCACTACATCCTCTGACGTGCGGATGTCGGCAATGGGGATGCGGCGTTCGGCAAGAAACGCCTCCATCCCTGATGAATCCAGCGATAGTCCGTAGAGACGGTTGACTGTGTCCAGATTGATCGGGATCGGAAGCAGCTTGCCATCCACCTGTGCCAGCACGCGGTGCTCGTAAGGGCGCCATGCTGTAAACTGCGACAGGTAATCGACCACGGCTGCCGCTTTGGTGTGAAAGATATGCGGACCATAGCGATGGATCATGATCCCAGCGTCATCCAGATGGTCATACGCGTTGCCACCGATGTGGTCACGTTTGTCGATTACCAGCACCGTTTCGCCCCGCTGCGAGGCGATCCGCTCGGCCAGTACGCTGCCGGCAAAACCGGCCCCGACGATCAGCCAGTCGTGCATCATGCCACCACACCATCGGTCACGCGAAGCCGCGCTTGCATCAAGGCTTGCATGGCCGTCCAGGTGGAGCGCCAGGACATGTCGGCCAGCTTCCGGTCGACCGCAGCCTGCCAACCAATTGCGGGGGCTTTAAGGCTGTCACGCAGTGCCGCTACAATAGAAGACTCATCGGCAATCGTCACCAACCCCTGACGCCCATAGGTCGCCACGACATCGGCGACGGCGGTTGCCGTTACCGGCAGTTTGGCCGCCAGGAACTCCGGCGTCTTGGTCGGGCTGATGAACCGCGTGGCATCGTTAAGCGCAAACGGCATCCAGGCCGCTTGCCAGTTCGCCATGTAGGCCGGCAGGTCGGCATAGTCCTTGCGGCCCAACCAGTGAAGATTGGGAGCGCGCGGCAAGTCGTCCGCGTGCAGCTTGGCCAACGGGCCAAGCATCACGAATTGCACATCGGGAAGCCCGGCAGCTGCCTGAGCAACTAATGTGAGGTCCATCCGTTCATCAATCACGCCGAAAAAGCCGATGCGGGGATGGGGCAGATTTGCCTGATCCTGCGGGTCTGCTTGCGGACTTCGGGCACGCCCAAAATGGCTGACATCCACGCTGCTGGGAAAGCAATGCACCGAGCGATGAAGCGCACGCTTGGCGGCAAACAGGCTTTCACCGCCGGTGAACACCAGATCGGCCTGGGCCAACAGTGCACCCTCCAGCGCAGCGAGATCAGGTGGCGCAAAGCGAAATGCGGACAGTTCGTCCATGCAGTCGTAAACGCACAGATCACACGGCAGATCGCCCGCAAAGCGCATCGCCATTGGCGTGTAAAACCAGTGCACCTGCGCCATATTCGATAAAGATCGCTTCAAGGATTCAACCAGCCGGCGCAGCTCCTGGACATGGTCAGTGCCATGGTCAAAAACCGGCGTCAGAACGGTCACGTCAGACTCAACCACCCGCATGCGAAAATGTGCCACGCCCGGCGAAAAGTCAGGTTCTTCAATATAGAAAACGCGGAAACTCCCTGCAGCCTGTCCAAGCAGATGCTGTGGCCGTTGATGGACAAAATCCCAGCGGAGATGCGAAAAACACAACAGGGCGGTTTGACGAAATGCCAGCGGCCGTCCGGAATCGAAAGAGCCGGTGTCGGAATGGGGAAGTGCGAAGTTCATGGAATCTCCTGGTGCGTATACTGCTCAAAACTGACAACCCGCCAGTTTGTTCCAGAGGTCTTGGAAAATTTGAACAACAATGTCTGGGTTCAAATTTTTTTTTACAACAATTCGAAACGCACCATCGGAACCTGATAGCCGTGACTGTGGCAGCGTCAAAGCACCATGCGAAACTACCGTCGGCGGTATTCGATAAAAATTAGTGCTAAACCACTGGTTCTGCACCAATAAACGCCCACGCGGCCGGCTCGTCAGACGAAGCATAGATCCGCGCATCAGTTGGCAGTATCTTGTCCATGATTTTTATCATGGTGGCCGCGGCAGTGGGGGCGCCCACAACGGCGTACTTGTCGACCTTGGCAACGGAACGAAATTGCGATCTTACAGTTTCCATATCAAAACCAGCTCCAGCTTCGACGCCATCAAAGGCGTCGAACACAAGTATCATCGAAACGGATTTGTGGATCTCAAAGGCATCGTTCATGACTGCACCCATCTGTTTCAAGTCCTCCGGTTCAACCTGCCCCGTAATTCTGAAGGCATAAACCTCAGCCTTGTTGACGGCAATCTGTTCTATGGTCGCCGTCCGAAGCATAGGTCAGATACCTTCAACACGGTCGCGGTCGAACTTCACCATATCGCGGCGCGCGTAGGAGTCATCGTCAGAACGGGTTGATCCATTCAAACGTTCTGCCTGGCTGTTGAATTTGATCAACGCGATGACAAGAAATACAAGCATGATTGCGAACACAATCGCTCCAGGAACTGGGGATTCAAGCATGACTTATCCTTTCTAGGTTTAGCTAAATCTATATGTCATATTTCAGATCGATGGGAGAGCGGCCGACCCTCAGCTATCAGAGCAGAGGCTCCCCTTGTTACTTTCCGCGCTGATTTGCAGTCGCTTTTGCGCCACTGCCAGGCTTGTCCTTCTTTGACTTTGCCAATTGTGCGTCTTGGGAAGGAGCGCCACTCTTTATGCCGGCAGCTTTTGCGTCCTTCGATCCGCCGAGGTGCCCGTCGTCTTCCTTCTGCGTATTTGCACCTGACTTCGAGGCGGCTGTTTTCTGGGTCATGCTGATTTCCTCCGATTACGCCGTTGCCATGGCACGACTGCTAAGTGAAACCCTTGAAACTACCTATTGTTCCAAGCGCGGTACTGATCGGCCGACATTTTACCGACTCTCTCATGCGGCCCCCATCGATGCGACTTCGCGCCTCAGGGTGGGGGTGGCGCTGCAGGTACGGATGGCGCGGTGTCACTTGCGGGGGAAGTAACTTCCTCGCGCAGGTCATCACCTGGTTCTTCTACCTGGGATTGCTCGCCCTCCGTCAAGGGTGCGTCGGCAGTCGCGGCTTTGTCCAGCAACCAGTATATGAACAGTCCCACAATGCCGACGACGACGATGAACATGCCGATCAGAGGCCCGTGGTGGCGGGATTTTTGGGTCTCGATATTGGTTTTCGGAGCGGACATTCTGTCCTCCATTAGTGATGAAAAACGGAAGGGGGCATGTACTCGCGCCTCTCCGCATCAAGGTCAAAAGTTTTTGGTTGCGGCGCAGATTTGGGCCAGTTCCTCGGATCTGATCGCTATTGGCGTTCTGGATGCAACGCCGGCTGTGATGGACGCGTCAATGTCCGCAGTCGCGCCGCCGTCGGTGGCCGTCCGGTCTCTTGAGCACACCGTCAGACCGTCGTCCGCAGGGTCGCTCCTCTGAGCAGAGGATGTGGTCTGAGCATAGAATGTGGTTGCAGGCGGAACCCCTCCCAGGGCAACCGTCAAAAATTTGCAGGTCATTTTCCTCTCCGTTCTGGATGCCAATTCCCACCCGGTACGCGACAAGGAGCGCCTAGCATTTGTATTGTTTGTGCCAAGATTGAATGTTTCCAGGCTTCTGAAGGGCTAATGGGCATGGGTTTCCATGAACCGTGCAGTGCATATCTGGGTCCATTTTGGAGCTGTCTTCTATAAACTGCCTTCTCTTGCGATTGTTCCAAACAAACTATTTCGGCCGATTGCTCGATGGCATATCTAAAAAAACATGGTTAAGGGTTCAGAAGTTTAGCCAATCTGCGTTTCCGGCGTTCTCTGCACAATTTCGGCGGCTTCAGACTGTGTCAGGTTGAGATCGTCCAGAATCATGCGCCGTGCGCGGTTGATCCGACTTTTGATTGTTCCCATGGGACAATTGCACAGTGCGGCTGCGGTTTCATAGCTTTCGCCAAGCACAGCGACAAGGACAAGTGTCTCTCGATACTGGAGAGGCAGCCGATCTATCGCCCGTATAACCTCCTTGTGAGCAATTACAATGTCATGTGTCGGGGCCACCGTGACGGCGCTGGAAACACAATCTGCGATTCCAGGGCGTTCGCGGGTGCGCTTTTTCACATCCGTATAGTGCGTGTTACGCATGATTGTGAACAGCCACGCTTTCAACTGCGTTCCTTCGGTATAGCGGTCGTGATACCTAAGCGCCCTTGTAAGCGTTTCCTGGACGAGGTCGTCAGCGTCGATGACGTTGCGTGTCAGCGCGCGCGCATAAGCTCGCATCTTTGGTAGCAAGTCGATGACGTCATCAGTGAAAGTAGTCTGCGTTGCCATCTGTCTTTGTCCTTCAAGGGCCTGCCGAACAATCATCTGCAATCGTCCAGCAAACGCCTTCATGAACTTTTCGGTTCCGGCCGCTCTCTACCGCAAGGCTTGGCCATGGACTAACCAGCGACCAACGGAGTTCGCGCCGGACGCGGGTTGGAACATTCTGCCGACCCTGCGGTTAAAAGAGCGGCGGCTTCTGCACAGAGGTCCGTTCTTGATTTCCAAACGAGGAGCGAACCAAATGAAAACTGCAACTCTTGAAAGCCTGTTCCACGACTCGCTGCGGGACATCTTTTATGCCGAGCGCAAGATTCTGAAAGCCTTGCCAAAGATGATGCGCGCTGCTCAGTCGCCAGAACTCAAGGCTGCATTCGAAAAGCACCTGGCAGAAACCGAAATTCATGTCGAACGGCTCCAGCAGGTGTTTGAGCTGATGGGCAAGCGCAGCCAGGCCAAGACTTGCCCGGCCATCGACGGGATCCTTGAAGAGGGCGATGAAGCAATAGCTTCCTATGAAGGATCGCCTGCACTTGATGCCGCTCTCGTTGCGTCTGCCCAGGCGGTGGAACACTATGAGATTGCTCGCTATGGCACACTGTCCAGATGGGCCATGGTGCTGGAGATGACCGAAGCTGCCGACTTGCTGCAAGAGACGCTGGCCGAAGAGGAAGTCACGGATGAAGCGCTGTCCGCGCTGGCAGACGAATCGATTAACATGGCCGCACTGGAAGCCGCAGCCTGAACCCAACTGGCAAAAAATCATGAAGGGCTTCCGCAAGGGGGCCCTTTGTTTTTTGTGATATGCTGTGCATCACGACCTCAGCCCGCAGCGGCCTTTGCCGCACTTCTACACAAGGTGTCACATGGAAGCCCCGATCGTTGCGTTCGACCTGAAGCGGATGTTTTTCGGTGACGCGCCGCCGATGTTTCTGTTGGAAATCATCTTCAGAACCTGTGTGGTTTACGCCTATTCGCTGGTCATCATCCGCTGGATCGGCGGGCGCGGCGTGTCCCAGATGTCGGTGGTCGAATTCCTGTTGGTCGTGGCTTTGGGGTCGGCGGTCGGCGACGCGATGTTCTATCCCGAGGTGCCACTGGTCCACGCCCTTTTGGTCATCACGGCCGTGGGGGTTATCAACAAGGCCATCGACATCGGCATGGCCCAGTCACCGCTGGTGCGGCGTCTGTTCAGCGGATCCAGTTTGCAGATTCTGAAGGATGGCGTTCTGGATGCCAGCGCCATGCAGAAGGCACGGCTCAACAATGATGAGGTGTTCGAGAGGCTGCGCGAGCAAGGATTTTCGAACCTTGGACAGGTGGAGCAGGGCTTTCTGGAAACCTCTGGCAAGTTTTCTTTCTTCGAGAATTCGCCGGAAAGAAGCGGACTACAGATTGTACCGCCTTGGAATATTGCCCCGCCCACACTGGTGCAACCTGATCAAGCCGATGTGCTGTGCACCAACTGCGGCGCCAAGGGCGAAAGAGATCTGGTTTGTGCTTCGTGCGGGGCATCCGCGTGGACACCCCGCACGTCGCAGAAGTAGACAACCTTACGAAAAATCGACTTCACTCAGAATATCGTTAACGCGTTCCCAGACGCGAAGCTCTTTGCATTCGTCGAGGAATTCCTGAGGGCTGTCGTCAACGGCAAGATTGAAATACCCTTCATCCGGAGCGCCGGCCAGGTTGCAGGCAGCCAAGAACGCGTCAACATTGTGGTGTGCAATCATTTTCCCATGGTTGTGGGCATCCGTAAGAAACTCACGCGCGGGCGGGAAATTAACCACTTCACTGCCGCCGTCTTCCCCACCCAGAATGACAACGGCGTCGAACAGCACGGACTTCCCGGCCCGCAGGGAATGGTTGGCTGATCGACGGCCACCCATCGCGTCCACGGCCCCACCCGGCTGAACGCTGATGATCTGCAGCGCTGCCCCGGCGTTGAGGGCAGCCGCGCCAATCTCTCCCAGAATGTCGGGATCAAATCCGTCCAGGACCAAGACACCCAATGTGCGACCCTCAAACGTCGCTGCCGACGATGAGAGTATGCTAAGTGCCGCAGAGGGTGGCAGGTCGGTTCGCGCGGGGATTGCCGTCGTGGCCGCTTCGGGCAGTTCGACCATGCCCAACCCCACTGCAACATCATTCGCCAACGCGTCGTCAATGTTGCGCAAGTGGCCGACGATGTTCTTCCGGATGGCGGGATTTTCACATTTGCCCAACTCAAACACCAGGGCGTCACAGATATGGGCCTGTTCTGGCTGTGTTTGACTGATGTAGAACAACCGAGCCTGGCTGTAGTGGTCGCCAAAGCTTTCAGGCCGGGTCCGTTGGCGTGGGCTATCGACGGGTGCCTGATAGCTGACATAACCTACCAACGGGTCTTCACGCGGGCCTTCACCAAAACCGTTGGGCTCATAGTTGATGCGGCCCTTGCGGTTTGCCGTCTGCATGTGGCCGTCCTGATAGAAGTTGTGGACCGGGCAGCCTATCGGCGCATTGATCGGCAGGGCCGCGAAGTTCGGGCTGCCAAGCCGTTTCAACTGGGTGTCGAGATAGGAAAAGTTCCGCCCGTGCAGCAACGGGTCATCGGAAAAACCGATGCCGGGAATGACATTCTGCGTGCAAAAGGCAACCTGTTCGGTTTCCTGAAAAAAGTTGTCGACCACCCGGTTCAACGTCAACACACCGATTTCTTCAGCGGGCACTGCCTCCTCCGGGATCAGCTTCGTAGAATCAAGGATGTCAAAGTCGAAACTGTCGGCAAATGCCTGGTCAAAGACCTGAACGCACAGTCGCCACTGAGGATAGTCGCCGCGCTTGATCGCGGTCCACAGATCGCGGCGGTGAAAGTCAGGGTCTGCCCCGTTGATCTTGACCGCCTCATCCCAAAGAACCGACTGCAAGCCCAGAACCGGCTTCCAGTGGAACTTGACAAAGGTTGATGCGCCCTCGGCCGTCAGAAAACGAAATGTGTGGACGCCAAACCCCTCCATGGTCCGGAAGGACCGGGGAATGGTGCGATCGGACATCTGCCACATAATCATGTGCATGGATTCCGGGGTCAGCGAGATGTAATCCCAGAACGTGTCATGTGCTGACTGGGCCTGTGGGAAGCCACGGTC
>JANPJU010000078.1:0-30948 GCA_031425675.1 Paracoccaceae bacterium
GTCTTGTTGATCACATAGACGCGGCCTTTACGGCGCACGACCTGGCAATCGCGGTGACGCGTCTTCAGCGAGCGGAGCGAGTTGGCGACTTTCATGGTCGACCCTCCCATTTCGCGGCGCGGACCTGCGCCAGATTGAAACACATGTCCCCGTTGCCGGGGACGGCGAATGGTGGGCGGTACTGGGATCGAACCAGTGGCCACTACGATGTCAACGTAGTGCTCTACCGCTGAGCTAACCGCCCACTATGCCGTTGCACCCCGCCTTGTCCTTGTCGCTAACGCACCTGGCGCTAACGAAAAGGACGCGGGCGAAACCGCGTCGGTCAGGGCGGTGCTATACTCACTGATCCCTGGGCCTGCAAGGGGTTTTGGCTTTTCCCGAAATTCCCGCTATATCAAGGGTTGACTGCAGGAGGGGCGCCCTTGCCGAGAACCTTGACCGAGGCTTACAGGCTGACCCGTCCGCTTCGGCAGGTGGGGCCGGTGATCTTCGCCTCACCCCATTCCGGACGCGATTACAGTGCCGATTTCCTTGCTCAGGCAGGGCTTGACCGGCAGGTGATACGGTCATCCGAAGACGCATTCGTGGACCATCTTTTTGATATGGCCCCGCTTTTGGGTGCCCCCCTGCTGGCCGCGCGTGCGCCCCGGGCGTTTCTGGACCTGAACCGCGCCGCGGATGAACTTGACCCCAGCGTGATCGAAGGCATCCAGCGGGTGCCGCACAATCCGCGCATCGCCTCGGGCCTTGGGGTGATTCCCCGCGTGGTGGCCGGGGGGCGGGCAATCTATCGCGGCAAGCTGACCCTCGCCGAGGCCGAGGCGCGGATCACGCGCTTCTGGCACCCCTATCATCAGGCGCTCGCCGCGTTGATCGAGACGACACGGATCGAATTCGGCTCTGCCATCCTGATCGACTGCCACTCCATGCCGCATGAGGCAATCGAGGCGCACACCCGCCCAGGCCAGCCTCGGCCCGAGGTGGTGCTGGGCGACCGCTACGGCGTCGCCGCCGGGCGTGAGGTGATGGAACAGGTTGAAGCCGCCTTTGCCGGCGGCGGTCTGCGCGTGGCGCGCAACGCGCCCTTTGCCGGGGCCTATGTGGCGCAAGCCTATGGCCGCCCGTCGCGCGGGGTGCATGTCGTGCAAGTGGAAATCGACCGTGCGCTTTACATGAACGAAGCGAGGGTGGAACCGTCGCCCGGCTTTGCCGCGTTCCGTGACCGGATGGCGGGTGTGGTGGCGGATCTTGTCCAACCGTCTGGCGTGGCGCTTGCAGCTGAGTGAGGCCCCGGGGTTCTTGAAAACTCCGACCCGATTTATTTGAAGAAAGCCGTCAGCGCAACGCCCGGCCCTTGATGATCGCTTCGGCCCCGAACCGGGCGCGAATCGCGTCCGTCGCGCGCTCGGCGGCGGCGCGGCGGCGGGCGTCGGGGTCAAGAAGGTCCTGGCTCAGGTCAGCCTGATCCTCGGGCGCGAGGTCGGAAATCCCGACACCTATCAGCCGGAACGGGCCTTTCGTGCCGGCGTGGTCATACAGATCACGCGCCGCGCGGTAGATGCGGTCGGTCAGCTGGGTCGGGTCGCTCAACGAATGGCGGCGGGTGACCAGCTGGAAATCGCCCTTCTTCAGCTTCAGCGTCACCGTCCGCCCGGCCAGCCCCTTGGCCTTCGCCCGGTCTGCCACCTGTTCGGACAGCCGCCAGATATGGCCATCCAGCAGGTCGGGGTCGGACGTATCCTCGCCAAAGGTCGTTTCCTTCGAGATCGACTTCAGCTTTTCGTCCCGCAGCACCCGCCTCGTATCAAGGCCCCGCGCCAGATGCCAAAGCCGGTCGCCCATCGACCCGAACCTTGCGCCCAGATCGGCGCGGTCCCAGCGCAGAAGGTCGGCAATGGTGCGGATGCCTGCCGCTTCAAGCGCGACTTGGGTCGCCTGCCCCACACCCCAGATGATACGCACGGGTTTCGGTTTCAGGAAAGCCTCGGTCTCTGCAACGCCGATCACCGAAAACCCGCGCGGTTTATCAAGGTCAGACGCGATCTTGGCCAAGAACTTGTTGTGGCTGAGGCCGACCGATCCGGTCAGCCCCAACTCATCCTCCATCCGTTTGGTCAGGCGGGCCAGCAACACTGCCGGAGCGGCATTATGCAGGCGGGCGGTGCCGGTCAGGTCCATGAACGCCTCATCCAGCGACAGCGGTTCGATGGCGGGCGTCAGGTCCTCCATCATTGCGCGAATGGCGCGGCTGGCTTCGGTGTAGGCGGCGAAGCGGGGCTTCACCACCACCGCCTGCGGGCACAGCTTCAGCGCCTGAAACATCGGCATGGCCGACCGCACTCCGTGGATGCGCGCGATGTAGCAGCAGGTGGAGACGACACCGCGCGTTCCGCCGCCCACGATCACCGGCTGGTCGCGAATTGCCGGATTGTCGCGCTTTTCGACCGATGCATAGAAAGCGTCGCAGTCCATGTGGGCGATGGACAGCTGTGTCAGTTCGGGGTGCGCCACAAGGCGTGGTGACCGGCACGACGGGCAGCGCCGGTGGTCACCGGTCTGGGCGCTGTCGGTCACGGTAAGGCAATCGCGGCAAAGGCTGGGCATGGCAGCAGTCTAGCACGGGGCCTTAGCGGCTGGAATTGCGCAACTGGTCAAGGAAAGACCGCAAAAGGGGCACGCGGCGGGGGCGAAAGCTTTCGTCTGTCAGACGCACCGCATCCATTTGCACGACCTTGAAGCGCCGGAAATCCTGACGCAGGCAGCAGAACGCCAGGCACTGCACCTCGCGGTCCAGAAATACCACGCCCAAGGGCCAGATGCGCCGGTCGGTCACCTGACCGGCAAGGTCACGGTAGGAAAGGTCCAGCGCGCGTTCTTCCCAGGCGGCAGCGCGCAAGATGTCCATGTGCGGTGGAAGGGGCGCGGGGCGGTTGAAGCGGTAGGTCTGCGTCACGGCATGGATCGCCTGGCGCTGCACGCGGTCGGGCAAGCTGGCGATGATCTTGGCCTGTGCCGCTTGCGCCGCCCTAGCAAGCGCGGGGTCGCCGGCAAGGCCAACCTCGGCCAATCCCAGCACCAGCGCCTCCACCTCAAGCCTTGTGAACATCTGCGGCGGCAAGGCGGGGTCTTCGGTCAGGGTATAGCCCACGCCCGCAGCACCATCAATCAACGCCCCGCCTGCGCGCAAGGCGTTGATATCGCGGTAAAGCGTGCGCTCGGACACACCCGTTTCCACCGCCAGCCGCGCGGCGCTTACCGGCTGCGGCAGCATCCGCAGGGCACTCAGCAAGCGAAACAGACGGTCGGCGCGGGCCATGGCATCCTGACAGGTTCTGGCAGGATGGTAGGGGTACAACAGTCCCACCGCAACAGACAGGAGCATATCATGCTGACGCTTTATCATTCCCCTGAAAGCCGGTCCTCGGCGATCCTGACCCTGATCGAAGAGATGGGGATTGCCGACTGGATCACCCTGCATCAGGTTACCATCCCCCGGATGGACGGAACGGGCGGGCGCGATCCTGCCAACCCCCACCCCGAAGGCAAGGTGCCCGCACTGGTGCAGGACGGCACGGTCATCACTGAACGGGCGGCGATCATCCTGACGCTGACCACGATGTTCCCGGACGCGGGCCTTGCGCCGAAGACGGGCACGCCGGAATGGGGGGCCTTTGTCGCCTGGCTGTCCTGGTATCAGGGCGTCGTCGAACCGGTGGTGATCTTTCAGGCCGCCCAGATCACCCACCCCTGGCTGACCGCCACCTTCCGCGGGCCAGAGGAAATGGCCGCCCGGTTGCACGCTGCCTTGAAAAAGGGGCCGTGGCTTCTGGGCGACACCTTCAGCGCGGCGGATATTCTGCTCCATTCCCCCTTCGCCTGGTTTCCCGAGTCGACGCCCGATGACCCCTTGATCCGCGACTGGGTCGAGCGCTGCAAGGCAAGGCCGGCCCGGCAGCGGGTGCTGGACGCCGAGGCAGCGCGCGCCGCGGCATGATCCTGCCGGGGCCACCATCCCAGGTGGCCCTACACCTGTACCGGGCGGCGCGAAAGTTGCACGGCAAGGATGCCCGCCATGGTGACGGCAACACCGGCCGCGTCCAGAAGACCGACCGTTTCCCCCAGCAAGGCGGCAGCGATAGCAACGCCAAAAAACGGGTTCAGGAAATGAAACGCTGCAGCGCGCGTGGTGCCGATCCGGCCAACCAGCGCGAACCACAACAGGGTGGCGGCAAGGCCTGGGATGAATATCTGATAGGTGAAGGCGGCAATGAAGGCGGGGCTCCACGTGACCGCATATGTCTCTGTGAATGCGGAAACGGCCCCCAGCGCCAGCGACCCCACCAGCATCTGCAACCCGACCACCATCAGCAGGTTCCCACCCGACGCGGCCCCCCGCAGCGCCATCGTGGCCACCGCCAGCGCCAGAGCGCCCAGCAGACACAGCGCCACCCCCAGGGCATCCGCCCCACCGGACAGCCGGGTGCCCATGATAAGCCCGACGCCCAACAGGCCCATCACCAGCCCGGCAATCCCCAAGGGCGCGATCCGTTCACGCCACACCAGCCAGCCAAGCGCCGCCACCATCAACGGCATGGACGCGGCGATGATTACAGCCAATGACGCCTCAACCCATTGCATCGCCACGAAGTTAAGGCCCAGATAAAGCGCGTTCTGACAGATGCCGAACAGGATCACCGCCCGCGCCTGCCCTTGCGTCAGTCGCCAGGATTGCCCCAGCGCACGGGCCACAAGCACCGCCAGCAGGCCCGAGATCAGGAACCGCACCGACAGCGAGCCAAGCGGCGGCGCGTGGGCCACGATCACCCGCGCTGTGGCGAAGGCCGAAGACCACATCGCCGCAAACACGGTGCCGATCAGGATTGCGCGCAGGTCCATTGCGACCGTGGTGCCTTCCGGGGGGCGGAAGGTCAAGCGGCAGGCGGCTCCCAAAGCTCGATCGGGGTGCCTTCGGGGTCATGGATGCGGGCGAAATGGCCATAGCTGCCGTCACCGTCCCAGTTGGCGCGGGTTTCCACCGGGATGTCGGCTGCCTGCAGCTGGGCGATCAGGCCGGGCAGGTCTTCAACCCGCAAGTTCAGCATCCACTGCTTGTCCGCGGCGAAATAGTCTGTCTTGGCGGCGAACGGGGAAAAAATGGTTGGCCCCGCCTCTTGCGTCCACATCGGGGCATCGGGCTGGGGGATGCCAAGATGCCGGCGATACCAGTCATTCAAGGCCTCAGGGTCCTGCGCCCGAAAGAAGATCCCGCCAATCCCTGTGACGCGCGCCATGACCTTGCCTCCCAAAGCAAAAGGGCCGCCTTTCGGGCGACCCTTTCACAAAAGCCGGATTGTCGGAAGGCCTAGCCGTTCACGACATCTTTCAGCGCCTTGGCAATGGCGAACTTCACCTGCTTGTCGGCGGCTTTGGTCATCGTCTCACCCGTGGCCGGGTTGCGGACCTGACGCTCTGGCCGGGCCTTGCAGGCCACCTTGCCAAGGCCGGGCAGCGCGACCGAACCGCCTGCTGCGACTTCCGCCGCCACGACCGAAGCAATCGCGTCCAATGCGGCGCCAGCGGTCTTCTTGTCACTGCCCATGGCTTCGGCAACGGCGGCCACCAGTTGGGTCTTGGTCATCGGTTTGGACATCTGATCATCCTTTATGTTGTTCTTGGCAAGAATGCGGCCCGGATGGTTCGGGCGTCCCCTCGAAAGCGAGGCCACGGCCCAAACACACAGTTTCCGGCGCGAAATCAACCCCAGAACGCAGCGATTGGCGCATTTGACGTTCTTTTCGCGCAGTCAGAGAAAGGCCGTCTCCTCAAAACTGCGCAGTTTCCGGCTGTGAAGGCGGGCAATGGGCGTGGCGCGCAACCGCTCCATCGCGCGGATGCCGATCTGCAGGTGGCGGCTGACCTGGGTCTTGTAAAAGTCAGAGGCCATGCCGGGCAGCTTCAACTCACCATGCAAGGGCTTGTCGCTGACACACAGCAGCGTGCCATACGGCACCCGAAACCGGAACCCGTTGGCGGCAATGGTCGCTGACTCCATGTCCAGCGCAACGGCACGCGACTGCGACAGGCGGCGCACCGGGCCGGAATGGTCGCGCAGTTCCCAGTTGCGGTTGTCGATGGTGGCGACAGTGCCAGTCCGCATGATGCGTTTCAGCTCATACCCCTCAAGCTGGGTGACATCCGCGACGGCCTGTTCCAACGCAATCTGAATCTCGGCCAGCGCCGGGATCGGCACCCAGACCGGCAAGTCATCGTCCAGCACATGGTCATCGCGCAGGTAGGCGTGGGCCAGCACGAAATCGCCCAGGCTCTGGCTGTTGCGCAAGCCGGCGCAGTGCCCGACCATCAGCCAGGCATGTGGGCGCAATACGGCGATGTGATCCGTTGCCGTCTTGGCGTTCGATGGCCCCACGCCGATGTTGACCAGCGTGATCCCCTGCCCATCGGCGCGCTTCAGGTGATAGGTCGGCATCTGCGGCAGTTTGGTCAGCGGCTGGATCACCCCGTCTGCCGTGAATATCTCCTGATTTCCGGTGGCGACAAAGGCCGTGTAACCGCTGGCCGGGTCCGCAAGCGCGGTGCGGGCATAGCCCTCGAACTCATCGACATAGAACTGATAGTTGGTGAACAGGACGTGGTTCTGAAAGTGCGTCGGGTCGGTCGCAGTGTAGTGTGACAGGCGGGCAAGGCTGTAATCCACCCGCTGTGCGGTGAAGGGGGCCAGCGGGGCGGACCCATCGGCATAACGCGTCATCACCCCGTTCACGATGTCATCGTTCGTCGTCTCAAGATCCGGCACGTCGAACACGTCGCGCAAGGAAAACTCCATCACCCCTTCCTGCGGAACCGCCATGCCGGGGCTGTTTGCCACCGCGAAATGCACCGGAATGGGTGTGTCGGACGGCCCGATCTCGACTGACACGCCATGGTTCTGCACCAAAAGCTCGATCTGCTGGATCAAATAGTTGCGAAACAGATCCGGCCGCGTGACCGTCGTCGCATAGGTGCCAGGGCTGGAGACATGGCCAAAGGACAGTCGCGAATCCACCTTGTCAAAGCTGGTGACGGTCAGGCGGATCTCGGGGTAATAGGCGCGGATGCGGCGGCCCGGATGGCCCTTGGTGACGGTAAGCGCGAACTGCTCGACCAGAAACATGGTCGCCTCAGTGTAAAGCTCCTCCAAAAGGTCGACGGCCAGGGCGGCGTCGGTAAAGCTTTCGGTGCCCCGTGCGGCTGGGCAAAGCGTGGCGGTCTGAATGTCATCCTGCATCATCGGTCCTGCGTTTGATCCGGCATATAACCCGCAACCGGGGGGGGTTCGCAAGTGAAGCCCTGATGACAGCCCAAACCTCAGGCGTTGCGGAACAGCGCCACCAGCGCACGGTCGCCGGCATGATCCGCGTCCAGCACCGCCGCTGCTGCGCCGTACACCGCCACGTCGACCAGCTGCAGCCCGGTGATCCGCAGGTCCCGCATCAACTGACCGAGCGCACGGTCAAACCCGGCCGCCTGCCACACCCGCCGATTGATCGACAGCGCCAGCAACGCTCCAGGCAGCGCCACGTCCAGCAGGTTCGCTATGGCCTCGGGTCCGACATGCCCCGCCGTGAACGTGCCCGAGCTGACAATCCCGGCATAGCGCCTCGGCAGCTTCAGCGTTTGCGTGATATCAACCTGAAAGAGGCCATCATAGAGCCGTTTCCGCCCCGCCACCTCCAGCATCTCAGCCGAGAAGTCGGCAGCGTCGATCTGGCCCTGAAACTCCATCTCGCGAAGCCGTTCCGCCAAAAGTCCGGTGCCCGCGCCCACATCAAGCACGGGCCCCGCGCCGAGGAACGCGGCTGCCACATCGGCGGGCAGACGGTAATCCATGTCGAGGGCAAAGCCGCTGTCATATGTCGCGGCCCAGCCACTATGATAGTCGCGGCAGGCGTCTGCCCCGTTCAACTCCAGCGCGCCCTTCAGGTTCTGATCCATCCTGCACCGCTCTCTCCCGTGCAGCGTGGGCGCGGGCGATCCTTCGGGCAAGTCCTTGCAGCCGCGTCTTCCACCGGACCCCTTGCACCCGGGCGCGCGGCCCCCGATAATCCTGCGCATGTCCACCTTGCTTTCCCTTGGCCACGGCTATTCCGCTCAGGCCCTTGCCCGCCGCCTGATCCCGCAGGGCTGGCAGGTCATCGGCACCACCCGCAGCCTGCCCCGCGCCGAAGCCATGCGCGCCGAGGGTGTGACACCTCTTCTCTGGCCGGGTGACCTTGGCGCGGCACTGGCCCAGACCTCCCATATCCTTGCGTCCGCCGCACCTGATGCAGCCGGGGACCCATTCCTGCGGACAGCGCCCGAGATTGCCAACAGCCGGGCCGCGTGGGTCGGGTATCTGTCGACGACGGGAGTATACGGCGACCATCAAGGCAACTGGGTGGATGAAACCACCCCTCTTACCCCGGTCTCCGACCGTGGCCGTCAGCGCGTTCTGGCCGAACGGCAGTGGCTTGCCACCGGCCTGCCCGTCCATATCTTCAGACTTGCCGGGATCTACGGCCCCGGTCGTGGCCCGTTTGAAAAGGTGCGCGACGGCACCGCCCGCCGGATCATCAAGCCGGGCCAGGTCTTCAGCCGCATCCATGTCGAAGACATAGCCCAGGTGCTTGAGGCGTCGATCAGGCGCCCCAACCCACGGGCCGCCTACAACGTCTGCGACGACAACCCCTCCCCCCCGGAAGACGTGCTGTCCCATGCCGCCCACCTTCTTGGCGTGCCAGAGCCACCCGCGATTCCCTTCGATCAGGCCGAGATGTCGCCCATGGCGCGCAGCTTTTATGGCGAGTCAAAACGTACCAGGAACGACCGCATCAAGGATGAGCTTGGCGTCACCCTCCTCTACCCGGATTACTCCGCCGGCCTCGCCGCCCTCCTCCGCGCCGAAACCCCTCATAAAACCTGACAATTCGTCTAAAATTCTCTTCCTTTCTGCGAAAATATCCCACGGGAGGTCTGGAGGGTGTGAAACCCTCCAGCGTCCGCCAGAAGCGCAACGCTACTGTGCTGCAACCCCCAGCGCCTGCCCGGTCAGGATCGCTTCACTGACCGACGACAGCGCCAGCGCAGCAGCACCATGCGCCCACAGCAGGTCGCCCCAGGCGTGAATCTCGATCGGCGGGCGGGCGCGGCCGGTGTTGATGGTCAGGTTGTCCATCTCGGCCAAAGTCTCGGCGGCGTAAAGATAGTCATAGCGCATCCGCTCACCCGACAGGATGATCAGCGCGGGGTCGAACAGGTTGATGACATTCGAAAGCCCCACCGCCAGATAACGCCCTGCGCGGCGAAAGATCGACTTGGCCGTCGCGTTCCCCGCCTTGGCATGGTCATACAGGCTTTCCAGCAGCACGCCGATGGATTGGCCTTCCTTGTGCCCCCAGTTCAGCGCCGTCGTCGCCTCCCGCGCGAGGGCGTAGTCGGCGATGTAGGCCTCCAGACAGCCGCGCTGGCCGCAGCGGCACAGGGCACCGTCCAGCTGCACCTTGGTGTGGCCCAGTTCCATCCCCACCCGCTGCGCGCCACGGTAGATGCGGTGGTTCATCACGAAGCCCATGCCCACGCCATGTTCGATGGTGACCACTGCGAAATCCGACAGGCTGCGCCCCGCTCCGAACCACAGTTCCGCCAGCGCCACCAGGTTCGCGTCATTGTCGATTGTCACCGGCAGGCCCAACCGGGACGCCGCCGCCGCCGCCAGCGGCACTGTCCGGTCGGCAAGGACCGACGACCACAAGACCACCCCTTCGGCGCAGTCGACAAAACCGGGCACGCCAATGCCCACCGCCGAAAGATCCGCGCGCGCCATGCCCGCCTTGGCGCAGACCCGGTCCAGCAGGGTTTCGATCGCCTCCAGAATCTCGCCCACCGCCATTGGGCCGGGACGGCGGGGGATGACGTCATCGGAAATCAGGTTGCCGGCGAAATCGACAATCACGGCGGTGTGTTCACGGTCCGAAAGCTTCATCCCCGCCACGCGGTGCGCAGCGGCCCGCACACCCAGGGCCACTGCTGGACGGCCACGACCTGCCTCACCGTCGCGGGGGGCGGCGACCTCTTCGATCAGCCCGGCCTCGATCAACTCTGACGTGATGGTGGTCACGCTGGCAGGACTGACCCCAAGGTCTTTGGCCACCTGAACCCGTGGGATCAGCCCGGCGGCGCGCACCAGTTCGAAGACCTGCTGGCGCAAGGGCCGCTGCGATTCGGACAGAGGTGGGATCAGCGGTCCGACACCGTTGCGACCCTCACTTGGTTCCGGCCGGATCGCCCGCGGCATTTATTCAGTCTCCGAAGTAATGTTGTGGCCATTTGGCCAGATTCGACGGCGGCCCCGGCGGGAAACACCCCTATTCGGGTGGATTCCCAACCTGCCCAAGTTTTGATCACCAGTTTTATTTTGACAACTGAAATTGTCACCGCCACGCTTTTGCTGGATTTCGGCTTTAACGCCGACCGGGCAAGTTTGCCTAAAAATGGGAGAGAATGACGAATGCGCAACCTGATTCTCGCTGCAGTTGTCGCGGTGACTGGTTTTTCGTCCGCAGCTTTGGCGGAAGGCCGCAAGATCGGCGTGTCCTGGTCCAACTTTCAAGAACCGCGCTGGAAATTTGACGCTGCCGCCATGCGGTCGTCGATCCAGCGCGATGGCAACGAATACATTTCCGCCAACGCCGAAGCCTCGGCCGAAAAGCAGCTGGACGACATTCGCACCATGATCGACGCCGGGGTCGAGGCGCTGGTCATCCTGCCCGTCGACCGTGAGGCGATCCTTCCGGCCATCGAATGGGCGGTCGAGGCCGGGATTCCGGTGATAAGCTATGACCGCCTGATCGAAGATGACCGCGTGTTCTACATCACCTTCGACAACGTCGGCGTTGGTCGCATCATTGCGGCCATGGTCCGTCAGGCGCAGCCCGAAGGCAACTATGTGATCCTCAAGGGCGATCCGGCCGATGCCAACGTGGGCTTCCTGCGTCAAGGGATGGAAGAAGTCATTGGCGCGGCCGTCGCGGGCGGAACCATCAAGATCGTCGGCGAAGCGAATGCCGACGGCTGGGCCCCAGACAGCGCCTATGCGGCGATGGAGAAAATCCTTGCCGACAACGGCAATCAGGTCGACGCGGTTCTTGCGCAGAACGACGGCATCGCCGGCGCGGTGATCGAGGCGCTTGCCGCCCAGGGCCTGACCGTGCCGGTTGGGGGGCAGGACGGTGACCCGGCCGCTCTCAACCGCGTGGCAAAGGGCACGCAACTGGTTTCGGTCTGGAAGAACAATCGGGAACTTGGCAAGGCGGCAGGCAAGATCGCCGGTTTGCTGGCCGACGGCACCCCGATGGCGCGCGTGCCCGAATCGACCCGCTTTACTGGCGGCGACAAGGGACTGACCTTCAACGCCATCCTGCTCAATCCGACACCGATCACGAAGGAAAACCTGAACATAGTGATCGACGCCGATTACATCACCAAGAAAGAGGTTTGCGCCGGCGCGCAGGCAGGTGTTGCTGGCTGCTGACCCCTGAAATCAGACTTCAGCCCTGGTCCGCCAAGGCAAATAAAGGGGCGCCCGTCCGGCCAGGACCGGCGCCCTTTGCTTTTTTATTTTGACAACTGAAATTATTCGCGGCATTTTTCCGCCCGTTCCGGCGAATCTGCCGGGCCGGCCCATCGCAGGCCGATGTCCATAGGGAGGATACTATGCGTAACGCAATTCTCGTCGCCGTTATGGCGGTGACTGGCTTTTCGTCGGCTGCGCTGGCTGAAGGCAAGAAGATCGGCGTCAGCTGGGCTCAGTTCCAGGAAGAGCGCTGGAAGATCGACGAAGCCGCAATGAAGGCAGCCATCGAAGCCGCCGGCAACGAGTATGTCTCGGCTGACGCACAGTCGTCGGCTGAAAAGCAGCTGTCAGACGTTGACGCGCTGATCGCTCAGGGCGTTGACGCGCTCATCATCAACGCCTGGGACAAGGACGCCATCGCTCCGGCTATCGAAAAAGCCGCTGCCGAAGGTATCCCGGTCGTGGGCTATGACCGCCTGATCGAAGATGACCGCACCTTCTATCTGACGTTCGACAACGTCGGCGTCGGCCGTATCATCGCAGAATCGGTGTTCGCCGTGGCCCCCAAAGGCAACTACGCGATCATCAAGGGTGACCCGGGTGACCCGAACGTCGGCTTCCTGCGTCAGGGCATGGAAGAGGTCATCGGCGCGGCTGTTGCCTCGGGCGACATCGTGATCGTCGGCGAAGCGAACTCGGACGGCTGGAAGCCCGAGAACGCCCAGAAGAACATGGAGCAGATCCTCACCGCCAACAACAACGCCGTTGACGCCGTTCTAAGCCAGAACGACGGTATGGCCGGTGGTGCTGCCGCTGCTTTGGCCGCACAGGGCCTGAACGTTCCGCTGGGTGGCCAGGACGGCGACCTTGCTGCCATCAACCGCGTTGCGCGCGGCACGCAGACCGTTTCGGTCTGGAAGAACGCGCGTGACCTGGGCAAGGCCGCTGGCGAAATCGCTTCGGCGATGGCCGACGGCACTGCTCTGGACGCGATCCCGAACGCCACCAAGTTCTCGGGCGGCGAAAAGGGCGTTGAAATGAACGCGATCCTGCTGAACCCGACCCCGATCACCAAGGACACGCTGAACCTGGCGATCGATGCGGGCCACATCACCAAGGAACAGGCCTGTGAAGGCGCCATGCCCGACGTCGCTGCCTGCCAGTGATCTAGGCTGACCTACCGGCGCCGTCCGCCTTCGGGCGGCGCCGTTTTCCTATTTGGCGGGTGGTCTGTCTCCCACATGCGGAGTGTTGTCTTCGTCCTTCGGGCGCTGGACACCGGCCCAGCCATACCCCTCTCTCAGGCTGGACGAGGATATGACCAACGCACCCCAACCCCACTCCCCGCAGACCCAGACGGAAAGCGGCTTTGCCCGTTTCCTGCGCGCGACCGAGATTGACCCCCGGCTTTTGGGCATGGTCGGTGCACTCCTCCTGATCTGGGTCGCGTTCGAGGCTTACTCTGCCTTCGTCCTCGGCCGCCCCTCGCTGTTGCTTGGCGCGTCACAAGGCGAGGCCAACGGCTTTCTGACCCCGCGAAATCTTTGGAACCTGTCAGTCCAGACCGCCTACATCGGGATCATGGCGACCGGGATGGTGCTGGTCATCATCACCCGCAACATCGACCTGTCTGTCGGGTCGATCATGGGCATGGTCGGCATGTATATGGGCCTGTTGCAGGTCGAATACCTGACCCCCGCGCTCGGGCTGGGCCATCCGTCGATCTGGATCATAACCGTGGTCTTCGGCATCACGATGGGCGCTCTGATCGGTGCCTTTCAGGGTGTGCTCATCGCCTTTCTGGGTATCCCGTCGTTCATCGTCACGCTTGGCGGCCTTTTGGTCTGGCGCGGTGCGGCCTTCCTTGTCGCCGGCGGCAAGACTATCGCACCCATGGACGAAACCTTCGCCCTGATCGGCGGCGGATCCTTTGGCGCGCTGGGCCGCACCGGAAGCTGGATCTTCGCGGTCATCGCCTGTGTCTTCGTGGTCTGGGCCTTTCTTACCGGTCGCAAGGCGCGCACCTTGCACGGCTTTGCCCAACGCCCCGCCTGGGCCGAGACCTTCGTGATCGGCCTGATCTGCGCCGTCATCATTGGTGCTACGGCCATGGTCAACGCCTATGTCTGGCCACGTGGCAACATTGCGAAATACTATGAAAGCATCGGGCAGGAACTGCCGGAATGTGCCAAGGACAATGACACGATCTATACCGACGTCTGCGCCAGCTTTGGCCATGGCTTCGCCTATCCAGTGCTGATCCTGATCGCGGTGGCGATCTTCATGACCATCCTGATGACCCGCACCCGCTTTGGCCGGTACGTCTTTGCCATCGGCGGCAACCCTGAAGCTGCAGCCCTGTCGGGGATCAACACCCGCGCCATGACGGTGAAGATCTTCACCCTGATGGGCGGCCTTGCAGGGATCGCTGCCGTCATCGGCGCGGCACGCCAGAACAGCGCCACCAACGCGATGGGCAACCTGGATGAGCTTTACGTCATCGCCGCGGCTGTCGTGGGCGGCACGTCGCTGGCCGGCGGTGTCGGCACGATCTACGGCGCGATCATCGGCGCGCTGATCCTGACCAGCTTGCAGACCGGCATGGTGCTGATCGGTTTTGGCGACGGCTCCTACCAGCGGATCGTGATCGGCATCGCGCTGGTCTTGGCCGTGTGGCTCGACATCGTTTACCGCAAACGCATCAAGTGAAGGGGACCGGAACCATGAACACTCCCAATCGCGGCACGCCCCTGGTCGAGTTGCGCGACATCTCGATCTCGTTCGGCGGGATCAAGGCGGTGGACCACGTCACCGTCGACCTTTATCCGGGTGAAGTCGTCGGCCTTCTGGGCCACAACGGCGCCGGAAAATCCACTTTGATCAAGTGTTTGTCCGGCGCATACAAGGCCGATGCCGGGCAGATCCTCATCAACGGCGAAGAGGTTGAGATCAACAACCCGCGCGACGCCCGGACCCAGAACATCGAGACGATCTACCAGACGCTGGCCCTGGCCGACAATCTTGATGCCGCCTCGAACCTGTTCCTAGGGCGTGAACTGGTCACCAGCCTTGGTTTTGTCGACGAGGCCAAGATGGAGGCTGAAACCCGCAAGATCATGGGCCGCCTCAACCCGAACTTCCGCAAGTTCGGCGTGCCCGTCTCGGCGCTTTCTGGCGGTCAGCGCCAGTCGGTCGCCATTGCCCGCGCGGTCTATTTCAACGCCAAGATCCTGATCATGGACGAACCCACCGCCGCCCTCGGGCCGCATGAGTCGCAGATGGTGTCGGAACTGATTCAGGAACTGAAGGCCCAGGGCCTTGGCATCTTCCTGATCGAGCACGACATCCACAACGTGATGAAGCTGTGCGACCGGGCCTCGGTGATGAAGAACGGCCAGCTTGTCGGCACGGTCAACGTGGATGAAGTGACGGATGAAGACATTCTTGGCATGATCATTCTTGGCAAGAAGCCGGCGCTGGCGGCCTGAGATGTATATCGGCCTAGACCTGGGCACTTCAGGCCTGAAGGGTATTCTTATTGGTGAGGATCAGACCGTCCTCGCCGAAGCGACCGCCCCGCTGACCGTTCAACGCCCGGCAGAGGGGTGGAGCGAGCAATCCCCCTCCGACTGGATTTCCGCGGCTGAGGCTGTGCTGGATCAGCTTGCCGCCAAGGGCCTTGGCACAGTGCGCGGCATCGGCCTTTCGGGCCACATGCACGGTGCCACCTTGCTGGACGCGGGCGACGAAGTGCTGCGCCCCTGCATCCTGTGGAACGATACCCGCAGCCATGAAGAAGCGGCGGAACTGGACGGCGACCCGATGTTCCGCCGTCTGACCGGCAACATCGTCTTTCCCGGCTTTACCGCGCCAAAGCTGATGTGGGTCCGCAAGCATGAACCCCGGATCTGGGACCGCGTCGCCAAGGTTCTGCTGCCCAAGGATTACCTCCGCCTCTGGCTGACCGGCGATCATGTGGGCGAGATGTCTGATGCCGCCGGCACCGCCTGGCTGGACACGGCCAAGCGCGACTGGTCGGATGCCCTTTTGTCCGCCACCGGCCTGACCCGCGCGCAAATGCCCCGGCTGGTCGAAGGCTCCGCCGTTTCCGGCCAGCTGCGTGACGCGCTTGCCGCCCGATGGGGCCTGCCGAAAGGCGTGGTCATCGCGGGGGGCGGCGGTGACAACGCGGCCTCGGGCGTGGGTGTCGGCGTGGTCCGCGCGGGTGAGGCGTTCGTGTCGCTGGGCACCTCTGGCGTCCTGTTCGCCGCCAACGATGGCTATCAGCCCGATCCCGCCACTGCCGTCCACACCTTTTGCCACGCACTGCCGAACACCTGGCACCAGATGGGCGTGATCCTGGCCGCAACCGACGCGCTGAACTGGTATGCGGGTCTGACCGGCACCGATGCCGCCCGTCTGACCGGCGAACTCGGCCCCCTGCAAGCGCCCGGCAAAACGGTCTTCCTGCCCTACCTTGGCGGTGAACGCACGCCCCTGAATTCAGCCACCGTCCGGGGCGCTTTCACCGGCCTTGAACACGCCACCGACCGCGCCGCAGGCACCCGCGCGGTGCTGGAAGGTGTCACTTACGCCATCCGCGATTGCCGCGATGCCCTTGCCGCGACCGGCACCAAGCTGGAAAACCTGCTGGCCGTTGGCGGTGGCTCACGGTCCGACTACTGGGTTCGGGCCATTGCCACCGCGCTGAACTGCCCCGTGCAACTCCCCGTTGCGGGGGACTTTGGCGGTGCCTTCGGTGCCGCCCGCCTTGGGCTAATGGCCGCCACCGGGGCAGGTGCGGAAATCGCCACCCTGCCGAAGATTGCCCGTGTGATTGACCCCGACCCCACCCTGAAAGACGCATTCGACGCAGGCCACGCCCGCTTCCGCGCCGCCCAATCTGCCATCAAGGATCTGAAATGACCGATTTTTTCAAAGGCATCCCCGCCGTCAAGTTCGAAGGCCCCTCCTCCACCAACGAATTCGCCTTCCGTCATTACAACCCGGATGAAGTGATCCTTGGCAAGCGGATGGAGGATCACCTTCGCTTTGCCGTCGCCTACTGGCACAGCTTCGCCTGGCCCGGTGGTGACCCCTTCGGCGGCCAGACCTTTGACCGCCCCTGGTTTGGCGACACGATGGATCTAGCGAAGATGAAGGCCGACGTGGCGTTCGAGATGTTCGATATCCTCGGCCAGCCCTTCTACTGCTTCCACGACGCCGACATGCGCCCCGAAGGCGCGACCTTTGCGGAAAGCCTGAAGAACCTGAATGAAATCGCCGATTACCTTGGCGAAAAGCAGGTGCAGCACAAGGCCAAGCTTCTTTGGGGCACCGCCAACCTCTTCAGCCACCGTCGCTGGATGTCGGGCGCGGCCACGAACCCCGACCCGGACGTCTACGCCTATGCCGCCGCCACCGTGAAGGCGAACATGGACGTGACGCACCGCCTTGGCGGGCAGAACTACGTCCTTTGGGGCGGGCGTGAGGGGTATGAGACGCTGCTGAACACCGACCTCAAGGCCGAACGCGCCCATGCGGGCCGCTTCCTGCAACAGGTGGTTGAGTACAAGCACAAGATCGGCTTCAAAGGCGCGATCCTGATCGAGCCGAAGCCGCAAGAGCCGTCAAAGCACCAGTATGATTATGACGTTGCCACGGTTTATGGGTTCCTCAAGGAATTCGGGCTGGAAAAGGAAGTTCAGGTCAACATCGAACAGGGCCATGCGATCCTTGCGGGGCACTCGTTTGAGCATGAGATCGGCCTTGCCGCCGCCCTTGGCATCTTCGGCTCGATCGACATGAACCGCAATGATTACCAGTCTGGCTGGGACACCGACCAGTTCCCGAACAACCACGCCGAAAAGGCCGTGGCCTTCTATGAAATCCTGAAGGCAGGTGGTTTCACCACCGGAGGCGTGAACTTTGACGCCAAGATCCGCCGCCAAAGCCTCGACCCGGAAGACCTGATCCTTGCCCATGTCGGTGGAATGGACACCTGCGCCCGCGCGCTGAAATCAGCCGCCGCGCTGATGGAAAGCGGGGAAATGGAGGCCGCCGTGAAAGCCCGCTACGCTGGCTGGACCGATCCGAAGGCACAGGCGATGTTGAATGGCGGCCTTGAGGCCGCCGCAGCCCGCGTCACGGCGGAAGGTATCGAGCCGCAACCAAAATCTGGCCGTCAGGAACGGCTGGAGAACCTGTGGAACCGCTACGTCTGACGCGAGGCCTGACGCAGGGCAAAGCGATTTCTTCGAAGACATCGCGCCGGAGCCTTCAAAGGCTCCGGTCCGGAGTTTTCGAAAACTCCGGCGCCTCATCCGAAATGGAGCCGTCCATGGACCAGATCGACCACATCCTTTCCGCCGCGCCCTTCAACCTTGATGACGCAGGGCGCGAATGGGTACGGTCAACCCTTGGTGCGATGACCGAAGCCGCCAAGATCCGGCAGCTTTTCGTCCACATCTGCTTCGGCACCGGGTCCGAAGTCATCGATCGCATCACCGCACTCGCCCCCGCCGGGATCACCAAATTCTTCGGCCCGGATGCGCAGGCAGAACTTGATACGCTGGACGCCATGCGCGCCGCCGCCGCCATCCCCTACCTGATCAGCGCAGACCTCGAGGGCAGCCGGATGAGCCTGCCTTTCGGGACCGAAGTCCCGAATCCCCTGGCCCTTGCCGCTGTCGATGACGTGCAGGCGTCGGAAACCATTGCCACCATCATGGCAAAGGAAGCGCGGGCCGCTGGCGTCAACTGGTCCTTCACCCCGGTCATCGACATCAACGCCCTGTTCCGCTCGCCCATCGTTGCCACACGCGGCCTTGGCTCTGATCCCGCGCGCATCCGGGAACATGCGCTTGCCCACATCCGCGGTCTGCAGGCCAACGGCGTTGCAGCCACCGCCAAGCACTGGCCCGGCGAGGGCCATGACGACCGCGACCAACATCTGGTCACCACAATCAACCCACTCAGCATCGCCGAATGGGAGGAAAGCCACGGCACCCTCTACCGCGCAGCCATTGACGCGGGCGTGATGGCCGTCATGTCCGCCCACATCGCCTTTCCAGCCTATGTCCACGCGCACGATCCCGACGCGGGGATTGAGGCTTATCGCCCCGCCTCCGCCTCCCCCCTCCTCAACGAAACCCTTTTGCGCGGCGATCTTGGCTTCAACGGTGTGATCGTCTCCGACGCCACCCCCATGGCCGGTTTCGGCGCCTGGGCGCACCGTGACCAGATGCTGCCGCAGGTGGTCTCCTCGGGCTGTGACGTGATCCTGTTCTCGGACGAACCCGAAGCCGACATCACCCGGATCGAGGCCGCGCTTGCCGATGGCCGCCTGACCCGAGACCGGCTGGACCAGGCAATTATCCGCATTCTGGGCCTGAAAGCGGCTCTGACCTTGCATGAAACAGGCCATCAGCCCGCCAACCGCAGCAAGCTTTTCAACCCCGAAAACGCAGCCCGGGCAAACGCCGTCACCGCCCGCGCGCCCACGCTTGTGAAGGACGTGCAAGGCCTTCTGCCCCTATCGCCCCAAAAACACCACCGCGTGCTGGTCTACTCTACCGGCATCGTTACCCCCCTGCATGGCGAGGGACAGCCGATGGCCTTCCCCGCGCTTCTCCGTGCCGAGGGGTTTGACGTCACGCTTCATACACCCGAATCCCGCCCCGACCCGCGCGACTTTGACCTTGTGCTGTATCTGATGGCCGAAGAAACCCTGCTGACCCGTGGCCGCATCTTCCTGGATTGGAACCGTCTGACCGGCGGCATGCACGGCGCGATGCAGCGGCATTGGCATCAGGTGCCGACGGCGCTGATTTCCTTCGGCTATCCCTATTACCTTTACGACGCCCCGCGGCTTCCCTGCGTCGTCAATGCCTATGCGACGATGGATACCATGCAGCGCGCAACGCTGGATTGCCTGCTTGGTCGTACGCCGTTCAAGGGGAAAAGCCCGGTTGACCCGTTCTGCGGCCTGCCCGACGCGCGGTTCTAACGGCGCATCTGTTCATCGATTTCGGCATTGATCGCGCCGCCCAGCAGCACTGTCCAGACCGAAAGGTAAAGCCACACCATCAGAATGATGACCGCCCCGATGGACCCGTAAATCGCGTTGTAGCTGTTGAAATTCGCCAGATAGACCGAAAAACCGATGGAAACCCCTGCCCAGGCAAGCGCGGCAACCAGCACACCAACGGATATCCAGGGTGACCGGAACCCGCCATCCACATTCGGGCCAAAGCGGTACAGGATCGACAGGCAGGTCAATACCAAAAGGAACATCGCCGCCCAAGGCAGCACCTTGATCAGCCAGGCCTCAAACGTGCCAAAGGTGATGTAGGACAACAGGATCGGCACAACCACCACCGTGACCAGCGCCACGAACAGCGCGGCAATCAACGCCCCGGTCAGGATGAAATCCACCGCATAGCCCCGGACCCACCCCCTTGGCCGGGCGCGGTGGACCACGTCCAGCCCCTGCACCAGCGCCGACACCCCGGCCCGCGCCGAATAAAGGGCTACGGCAAGGGACAGCAGCGTCGTCCACCCCAGCGCCGCCTTCGGTGCGGTAATCAGTCCCATGACCTGGTCGTGGATCAAGGTCCGCGCATCGGGGGGCAGGAATCGTTCCGCCACGGTCAGGTAGCCGGTGATGACGCCGGGGTCCGCGACCAGACCCCACAGCGCCACAGCGGCGCCAATCCCCGGAAACACCGCGAACATCGCATAGAAGGCCACGCCCGCTGCGATCAGACCGAAATGGCCGTCCCCCACCCGGGTCGAGACGGCAACCACAAACTTCCAGAACCAGACCAAAGCCTTCATTGCGTCAGCATCCCCCGGATCATCGCCTTGCACAACTTGAAGCCACCCGCCCCGCGTGAAATGATGCACCAAACCTGGAGGCTGCCATGACCTATTCCGCGCGCGAAGACCGCTATGACAGAATGATCTATCGCCGCTGCGGCCGGTCCGGCCTGCAACTGCCAGCGATCAGCCTGGGACTTTGGCACAACTTCGGCCACGACACCCCGCACGAGGTGAAACAGGCGATCTGCCGGACTGCCTTTGATCACGGGATCACCCATTTTGACCTTGCCAACAACTATGGTCCCCCTGCTGGCAGCGCCGAGGAGGCGTTTGGCCAACTCCTCCGCACCGATTTCCGTTCCCACCGCGATGAGCTGATCATCTCCTCCAAGGCCGGTTACCACATGTGGAACGGCCCCTATGGCGAATGGGGAAGCCGGAAATATGTGATCGCCTCGTGTGACCAGTCGCTGAAACGGCTGGGGCTGGACTATGTCGACATCTTCTATTCCCACCGCTTTGATCCTGACACGCCTTTGGAAGAAACCATGGGCGCGCTGGATCACATCGTGCGGTCCGGCCGGGCGCAGTATGTCGGCATCTCCAGCTACAACAGCCAGCGCACGCGTGAGGCGGTGGCAATCCTGCAATCGCTTGGCACACCGCTCCTGATCCACCAGCCCAGCTATAACATCCTGAACCGCTGGGTGGAAACAGATGGGCTTAAGGACACACTGGCACAATCCGGTGTCGGCTCCATCGCGTTTGTGCCGCTGGCGCAGGGCATCCTGACGAACAAGTATCTGAACGGCATCCCGGCTGGCAGCCGGGCGACGCAAGGCAAGTCACTTGACCCGGCGGTGGTACAAAAGGCCGTGGTCTCGGTGAAAAAGCTGAACGACATGGCGGTTGCGCGCGGTCAGACGCTGGCACAGATGGCGCTGGCCTGGGTCCTGCGGGGTGGTGGCATCACCAGTGCGCTGATCGGGGCGTCAAGTGCCGCCCAGGTCGAAGACTGTGCTGCCGCCATCCACAACCTTGACTTCACGGCCGATGAACTTGCCCGGATCGACGCGATTTCCGAAGAGAAGGACATCAACCTCTGGGCCAAATCCTCATCCGACTAAGCTTCCCACCTTGTCGGCAAAGTGGTCCACCAGACCACTGCGCCGCAGGGTGACGGCGGGGTAACCGGGCTCCTTCAGGATGCGGTCAACGGTGAAATCCGGCTCGGCGCGCAAGAGGCCCTTGTAGACGCGGGCGGCCTTTTCCTGTTCGTCCGCCCAAAGGTAAAGAAACAGAAGGTGCCGCATCGCCGCCCGAAACCCCGGTGCGCGGTAATGCGCGGCCTCATAATGCGCGATGGCCGCTGCATGGTTGCCACAGCGGATCGCCACCAGCCCCGAAACCGCCTCCCACCAATGGACATGGGCGGTGCGCGCCGCGATCTCCGCCCCGCGGCGCGCAGATTCCAACGCGCCCGCGTTGTCACCATACCGGCTCATCGCGACGGCGTGGGCCAGATGGGCATGGGCATTGTAGGGGCTAAGGGCCAAGGCATCACGGGCCAGAACCGCGCCTGCATCGGGGTTCTCGTCAACCATTACCCGTGCCAACCCGACCAGCGACAGGACAAGGGGATTGGCTTTCGACAGTTCCAGGGCCTTGCGCGAAAACTCATCCACCTCTTTCAGAAGGGTCGGATGCCGGGCACTGGTTTGTTCGACATACATGATCTGCCGCACCAGACAGCGCCAGGCATAGATCCGGGCCGAGCTTGCCGCCTCGCCCGCCTCAACCAGCATCTGGTCAGCCTTCCACAGCCGGTCGCCGTCATAGCTGAACATTTCGGTCAGCGCCCCGGCGATCAGCGCGTTTGCCCGGCGCGGACCAACCTGACATTCCGGCAGTTGCGGAAAGTGCGCCAGCGCCGCATCCGCCGCCTGAAATACGAGGGGTGGCAAATCGCCCGCCCCAATGAAATCCGCCGCGCCCAAAGGCACCGCCGCGCGCTGGGTCCAGATGATCTGTCCGCTTGAAATTGAAGACAGATTGATCAGCACATGCACCTGACCCTGAATCTCGGCGCCTTCGACATGCAACGCCATGCCTGCGCGCGGCAGGTCTGGCGGCAGCGGCGCCCCGCCGGACCCGTAAACGTCGATATGGGCGAACTCTCCCAACAGCCGTCCGATCGCATCGGCCAGCGCCCGCCCGGCAAAAGCACCCAGACCGGGGGGCAGCCCGCCCATGCGGATCACAAACGGCAGCCGGGCCGTCTGGGCCACCGACACCTGTGCCTGATCGGGGCGGCGGACGCCAAACGTATTTTCCACTCGCGCGCGTTCCTCGCGCAGCCAGTCCTCGAAGGCCTGGTCGATGATGTCGATGCCTTCCAGAAACTCACGCCCCGACTGCAGCGCCCGGATCGCGGCGTCGCGGTCCTGCTCCAGATCGGTGGTGACGCCGGTCAGGCGCACGGTGTCACGGTCGGTTTCCAGACGGTCGGCTTCGGGGCCAAGCGCCTTGCGGATCTCCATCAAGGCTTGCCGCAAGCTGCCGCTGGCCTGTTCGGCCCCCCGGTCTGACCACAGCCGCGCCTCAAGCCAACGCCTTGCGCGCCGACGGTCGGGCGTCTGGCACAACATTGCCAGAATCGCGCGCGCTTTCGCACCCCGCGGGGTACATTCGCCCCCGGCGTCATCGCGCACCTCGAAAACGCCCACAAGGCGGATGAACATGCAAATCCCCGAACCACTTGGCGCAAGGCTAAGCGGTCGCCTTGGCGGGCGCAATCGTCGTGAATTCTGCGTCAAACGCTCAACTGTCGATATGTGCTGTCTTTGCCGAACGGAAATTCCGGTGCACCCTGTCGACCTTTGCAAAGGGATAGATTTGATGTCGGTATTCGGAACCCACGGCACGCAAGGGACTCACGGAACCCACGGCACTCACGGCACTCATGGGACCCATGGGACGCACGGTAGCGGTAGCTCTCCCCTCCTTGCGACGGCGCTGGGTCAGACGGCTGAGGCGCTGATGGGCTTTTGGGATGGCAGCGTTCCGATCCCCACCCCTGACGGCGCCGATGACCTGACCCGCCTGATGCGGCTGGCCGCTTTTCCGCGCGCCTCGGTCCTTGCGCATGAAGGGATTTCCCTGTTCACCGTCCGCCCCGGACCGAAACCACGCCACATTGTCCGCACCGACAGCGACCTTGTCAGCCTCACCCCGCCCGAAGCCCCCAAAATCGCCGAACAAATGGCCGAACTGCGATCGGCAATGGACCTGCGCGCCGACCGCCTGCCCGAGATCATGGCCCAGACCGATGGGTTCCTGCCCTTCTTCGCCGCCCAGATGCCATTAGGCGTCAACCGGCGGCCCTTTACCGTGCACCTGATCCAGGCGATGCTGGACACCGTGATTTCTGTCGAACAGCGGATGAAGCACCTGTGCTCGGTCGCGCGCCCGGTGGATCTGTCGCCGCAGATCCAGCCTGTGATCGAAACTCCCGGTCATTCCGCCTACCCGTCTGGCCACGCGACAGAGGCGTTTGCCACCGCTACCCTGCTGGCCGCGCTTAAACTGGCATCCAGCGGCATGGCCGACGCGAACCTGATTGACGGGGTGCTGGCCAGACTGTCCCCCGCCACGGAAAGCGCACCGGTGACGGACCCGGTGATCCTGCTTTACCGCCTCGCCGCGCGGATTGCGGACAACCGTACCGTGGCGGGTGTCCACTACCCCGTGGACAGTGCGCACGGGGCGCTTCTCGGGCTGTCCACCACCCTGGCGCTGGTGGCCCATTGTCTGGGCGGCGGGTCAGACCTGCCGGTTCCCGAATGGGCCGCCGACGGCAATGACTGGGACGGCGATTTCTCGTTGCGCAAATGGTGCGCCGCCCTGGGCAACGGCGCGCAAGAGGGCTGGCGCAGCGGCACCACTACCCTGCCAAAGGCCGAAGGCTGGCAGGTACTGCCGCCCCTGTGGCGCGCGGCGGTCAAGGAATGGGGCGGCTGACCAGCGGCCCATTGCCCATGCGGCGGTCGGGCTGGGCCCAGACGGTGGACCCGGTCAACGCCATCCGCTCGCCCTCAACAGTCTGCGCGTCCGGTGGTACCGCAAGGAAATAGCCCAACAGCGCCCGCGCAACCTGCGGCGCAGCCATGCTGGTTCCCGCCATCCGCGTGACCGATCCGCTGAACACGCCCGCCGCCCGTTTGCCCGGCAGCGCCATGCCGTCATCGCCTAGCGCCACCAGCGTCGGCCCGAAGGATTCGCCCGGCCGCGCCAGATGACCCACCCCTTCCGAGGAATAGACCGCAGGCCGCACCGCGCCGGGGCCTTCCAGACCCGGCCGTCCTGCCCCCACGAACAGGACCGATTCGCCCTCGACCCCAAGGTTGGCTCCGGCATAAGCCACGCAGGTTCCTTCGCGCGTCACCGGACAGCCGGGCGCATCTGTAGCCCCGCGAGGGGCCACATAGCCCCGCGCCTCAGCGTCCCAGTCCCAGCCCAGTGGATGGTCCAGCCAGCTTTGCCGCCCCAATGTTCTGTAGCCGGGCGGCGTATCATCGCGCTGCACCCGCGCCGTCACGCGCACCGGTTCTGCAACGGTCGTGCGCACCACCACCTGCCACGCCCCCGCCGGTGCCACCGGCCCGCTGCCCGCCGTTGGCCCAAGAGTCAGCTGTACCAGAGACTGCCCCCCCGCTTCGGCGGTTGCGGTGACCATGGCCAGCGGCCCCGCCAGCCGCCAGCCTGCACCCGGCATGGGCCAGTCCACGACCAGCGGCGGCACGGCTGACCCTGATGGCGGGTGCAGTTCAAGTGTCAACCCCGCCACCAGATTGGTATCCACCCGCAGCTCCAGATGGCTGGGGGAGTGGTCATCCGGCTGCACCCGCCAGATCAGCTCCAACGGATGGGACCTTCGCATTTCGTCCCGCGCGACCAGACGCGACAGCCGAGCATTGCCATAGGCGATCACCAGACGCAGCTTGCCGCCCCCGGTCAGCCGGGCGTGACGCGCCACTTCATGCGTGAACCAGTCGGCAAGGAAAGCATGGCGATCCCCCGGCCCGGCAAGCGACCCAAGGCTGATGTTCACCACCACCGGCGGCACATTGGTGCCATTCGCCAGCCGCAGCGCCTGTGCCAGAATCCAGCGCAGACCTTGCACCAGATAGGTTTCCATCCGCCGTCCTGTGGTGTCGCGGATGCTGGCCGGGGGCAGTTGGACCGCCAGGATCGGCACCGCGCTGACGGGGTCGGGGCTCCAGTTTTCGGGGCGCCAGGGTTCGGCCCCGGCGGCAAGGTCCAGCACATGCGTGCCATGCGCCACGCGCCGGTTGGTCAGCGCCCCATCAGTTACCGGCACCAGCGCGCGGTTGACCATGCGGTAGACGTCACCCTCATCGCCCCCGGTTGCAATGTGGGCGTCAATCTCTGCCCCCTCCAGCACGCGGCCGCAGACCACATCGGCATCCGTCGCCGGTCCGATCCGTTCCTGCGTCTGCAGCCAGACCGCCTTGATCCGGCTGTGCCGCCGATCCCGCCGGAACCGCGCGTTCAGAAAGCCGATCCCGTCATCAATCACAGCCGCCAGCGGCACGGCAGGGTCAAGATCGCCGCGTATCTGGCACAGGTTCCGGCCAGTCTGAGGCGCCATGTCCGATGGCATCGCCAGGCCGGGACCGACCTGCACCACGCGCCAGAAATCCGGCATCGCCCCCAGCATCGCCCGCGGACAGAAAGCCACTACCCGCACCTCATGCGGCCAGCCGGTGCCCGCAAGCGCGCGTTCGGTTGCCATAAGATCCTGTTCATGCTGGCTAAACCGCGCGCCGGAGACGGCCAGCGTCGCATCTATCGCCTCGGCCAATGTCATCGCGCTGCCAACCGGCTTTTGCAGCGCGATGAAGACCGGCACGACGTCACGCCCGCCGCTGCCCTGCACATCAGCCACGGCCGTTTCCCATGCGACATAGCCGCCGTGGTCCAGACCTGCTGTCACCTGCTCCCATGTTGGCATCTTTGCATCCTTTTGGCAGTTCAGGCGTTGAGCATGGCATAGGTTTTGCCACCGGTCTGGCGCGTTCCTTCGAAATTCGCGGATTTCACGGGGAATTAACGCGCCAAGTCCTTGTCTGAAAGCGCAGGTTCGCCACAGCGCTGTGTTCGCTTTTGTGCGTGTTTGCTGCGCCTCAGTGTGCATTGCCCCTGCGTTGTGCCTGGTGACCGGTTTTCCATTTCCGTCCGTGAAAGGTAATACGATGCCCCGGCCTATCCCATTGTCCCCGCTGGTTCAGGACCTGCTGACCATCACCCCCGATCTCCCCGACGCCACTGGCACTGCGGGGGATCAGGGGGTGCTTCGGCCGCCACGGGGCGCGGTTTCTGGCAGCGCATTGCCGGACCGTCCTACCCCGTTCACGCCAAAAGTGCCCTTGCCAAGGGGCCGCACCTTTACGCCGCAAGATCCGCTTGGCCTTGCCGCGCCGCCCCAGCTTGCTACGGGCGAGGATCCCCTTACCCTGCCCGCTCTTGCAGATCAGCTGTCAGGCATCCTGCGCATGCCATGCGCCATCACGCTTTCGTCGTGGGAGGCGGCAATTCAGGCTGCGATCGGGGCGGCCATCAAACCCGGTGACACCGTCATTCTTGATGCAGCTCTGTATTCCGCCATGTTAGAGACTGTTTTGACCCTGCAAGCCCACCCGCTTCGTACCCCGCCCGCATCCGTCGCGGGGGTAGAGCGTCGCCTGCGACGCCTGAACAGCAGCACCCGTACAGGCCGCATCTGGGTGGCCGTGCCCGCATTGTCGCTGCACGCCTCCACCATGGCTGACATGGCCGATCTTGCTGATCTTTGCCATCATCACGGGGCCGGTCTGATTGTCGACGTGACGCAGGATCTGGGCCTTGTCGGACAGGACGGCGGTGGCGTGATGGAGGTGCAGGGCTGCCTTGGCCGTGCCGATGTGGTGGTGGGCGGCTTTGCGCGGGCCTTCGGTGCGCCGGGTGGCTTTGTGGCCTGCCGCGACCACGCCCTTTACCTGCGTCTGCACCAGCCGCAGATGCGCCACCTGCTGCCGTGCCATGCAGCGACGATCCTGTCCGCCCTTGACCGGATCGAAGGCCCCCAGGGCCAGCGCCGTCGTCGCAGCCTGCATGCCCTCAGCCTGCGCCTGCGCAATCACCTTATGGCCGACGGGGTGCCCATCCTTGGCCAGGCCTCACCAATCGTGCCGGTCAGGCTTGCACCCCGCACAGCGTTGGCCTGCACTGCGCTTATGCACAGCGCGGGGGTCGGCGTTCGGCTGCTGCAGGCCCCTTCGGTCGCGGGGAATGTTCCGCGCTGGTGCCTGCACCTGACCGCAGATCACACCCCGGCTGACATTGACAGCCTTGCAGACCTGATCCGCGACGTGACGCGCGCGCTTGCCCGCCGTTAACCCTTTACCGAAGCGGTAACGTAATTGCAGCCAAGGTCACGGTCAGACAGGCTCCACCGCCAGGTCACAGGGTTGAAGACCATGCCCTTTCGGTCCACCGGGCGCAGTCCTGCCGTGCGGATCAGGGCATAAAGCTCATCCGGGGTGATGAACTTTTTCCAGTCATGGGTGCCCTTGGGCAGCCAGCGCATCACCCACTCTGCGCCGACAATCGCCATCGCAAACGACTTTGGGTTGCGGTTGAGCGTTGAGCAGATCATCAAACCCCCGGGCTTCAGCAACTGCTGGCACGCGGTCAGATAGGCCTGCGGATCGGCGACATGTTCCACCACTTCCATATTCAGGACGACGTCGAACTGTTCCCCCGCTGCCGCCATATCCTCGGCGGTGGTGTGGCGATAGTCGATGGCCAGCCCCGATTGTTGCGCATGAAGTTGCGCCACCGGAATGTTGCGCGGTGCGGCATCAGCGCCCACCACATCAGCCCCCAGCCGCGCCATCGGCTCGCTCAACAAGCCCCCGCCACAGCCAATGTCCAGCAGGCGCAGGCCCTTGAACGGCAGTGGCGTTGCCAGATCACGCCCGAACTCGGCAGCGATCTGGGCGCAGATATAGTCAAGCCGGCAGGGGTTCAGCATGTGCAACGGCTTGAACTTGCCGGTCGGGTCCCACCAGTCTGCGGCCATCGCCTCAAACTTGGCCACTTCTGCCGGATCGATCGTTGTCGTGGTCATCACACCCTCCTGCACACCGGCAAGCATTACCCCCCGGGAACGCATTGCCCTTCGACTCCGCGCTTTCCCGGCGCTATATAGATCAGCAATGGATCAAAGATCAGGTCAAAAGCGCGCAGTCGAATTCCTTTACCCGCCGATCGATCCCTTCGATCAGCGGGTCATCGACATGGGCGACGGTCACCGCGTCTACATGGAGCAGTGCGGCCGGCCTGACGGCATCCCGGTCGTCGTCTTCCACGGCGGGCCCGGCGGCGGCTGCTCCCCCGCGATGCGCCGCTATTTTGACCCAGCGGTCTACCGCGTCATCCTGTTTGACCAGCGCGGCTGTGGCCGGTCGCGGCCCCACGCCAGCATCATTGCCAACACCACTTGGCACCTGATCGAAGATATCGAGGTGATCCGCAAAGCCCTTGGCATCGAAAGGTTCATCGTCTTTGGCGGCAGCTGGGGTGCGACGCTGGCGCTGATCTACGCTATCACCCATCCGGCGCGCGTGCAGCACCTTGTCCTGCGCGGCGTGTTCCTGATGACCAAGACGGAACTGAAATGGTTCTACGGCGGTGGCGCAGGGGCGTTCTTTCCCGAGATCTGGGGCCGTTTCGTCGCGGCCATTCCAGCGGCTGAGCGTGACAACCTGATCAACGCCTACAACCGCCGCCTCTTTTCCGGCAACCTGATGGAGGAAACCCGCTTCGGCCGCATCTGGGCGAACTGGGAAAATGCGCTCGCGTCAATCCACCATGAAGGCCCGATGGGCGAAAGCCCCTCAGACTACGCCCGCGCCTTCTCGCGGCTGGAAAACCACTACTTCCAGAACGGCGGCTTTCTGCAATGCGATGGCTGGATCATGCAGGAACGCAAACGGATCGAGCATATCCCCGCCACCATCATCCAGGGCCGCTACGACATGATCTGCCCGCCCATCTCGGCCTGGAACCTTGCCGACGGCTGGGCCCGCTGCGACCTGCGCATGGTCCCCCTCGCCGGTCACGCCCTGTCCGAACCCGGCATCAGCGAAGCGCTGGTCAGGGTGATGGACGGCTTGCGCAAATCGTAGGTCGGGCTTCAGCTCGACTCTCGCACCACACTCCCCAAAACCCCAGTCCCGGGAAAATCACCAAGGGCAGTTACTGCAACCCTAATGTCCGCACACCACCACTAAATAACTCAATACTTTGCATCCCTTGCCCACCGTGGACACGTCACGCTCTTCGCCCCACCATGGCCACGCCCAGCACAGCCAGCACTTTTGCCTCGATCTGGCCCGCCTCCATCCCGGCCACCCGGTACATCGCTTCGGGGCTGGCCTGGTCGATGAAGATGTCGGGCAGGACCATGCTGCGATACTTCAGCCCCCGGTCAAATACCCCTTCCTCTGCCAAAAGCTGGGCGACGTGGCTTCCGAAACCCCCGACGGCGCCTTCTTCAACGGTGATCAGCGCCTCATGATGGGCCGCAAGTTGCACGATCAGCGCACGGTCCAGCGGCTTGGCAAAGCGGGCGTCCGCGACCGTCACGGAAACCCCGCGCGCCTCAATCGCTTCGGCGGCTTTCAGAACCTCGGCCAGACGGGTGCCGAAGGACAACAGAGCGACCCGCCCGCCTTCGCGCAGCACCCGGCCCTTGCCGATTTCCAGCGGAACACCGCGCGCGGGCATTTCCACCCCCACACCATCGCCGCGCGGAAACCTGAACGCAATCGGCCCACCCTCATGCGCCACAGCGGTGGCGACCATATGCACCAGTTCCGCCTCATCGGCCGCGGCCATCACCACCATACCGGGCAGGTTGGCCATGAAGCCCACATCGAAGGCCCCGGCATGCGTCGCACCGTCCGCGCCGACCAGCCCCGCCCGGTCAATCGCAAAGCGCACCGGCAGACGCTGGATCGCCACGTCATGCACCACCTGATCGTAACCGCGTTGCAGGAAGGTGGAATAAAGCGCGCAAAACGGCTTCATCCCCCCCGCCGCAAGGGCAGCTGAGAACGTCACTGCGTGCTGTTCAGCAATGCCGACATCAAAGCAGCGCTTGGGGAAACGGTCGGCGAACAGGTTCAGCCCGGTTCCATCCGGCATTGCTGCCGTGATGGCGACGATCTTTTCATCCCGCTCCGCCTCGGCCACCAGGCTTTGCGCGAAAACCTTGGTATAGCTGGGCGCATTCGACACCGCCTTGGCCTGCACCCCGGTCAGCACGTCGAACTTGGCCGTCGCATGACCCTTGTCGCGCGCGGCTTCCGCCGGGGCATAGCCCTTGCCCTTTTTCGTCAGCACATGGATCAGCATCGGCCCCGTCGCCCGCGCCTTCACCGTGCGCA
>JANPJU010000079.1:0-42852 GCA_031425675.1 Paracoccaceae bacterium
GCGCGCCCAGGTGATCGGCGCGCCCATTTCGGTCGACATGGCTTGGGCAAAGTCTTCATAGCGGTCGTTGTAAACCTCAAGCACGCGCTTCATGACAGCGATGCGGTCGGCCACCGGGCGGTAGGTCCAGTCGTCGAATGCAGCGCGGGCGGCCAGAATCGCCCGGTCGGCGTCTTCGGCGTTGCCCATGGCGACTTCGCAGACGATTTCCTCGGTCGCGGGATTTTCAACGCCCATGCGGTTTTTCGACAGGGGGTCGACCCATTGGCCATTGATGTAGAATTTCAGCATGTTGGCGGGGATCATTGCGACCTCACTTGAAGTAGATGTTGAAGCGGGCGCGAATGGCGGCGTCGATTGCGGGATCGACGCGGCACCCGGCCTTGGCGAGAATCGTATTCTTGCGCGCGATGGCGGTGTCAAGCAACAGGGGCTTGCCAGCCTCAACCCATTCCTTGGGCGACATGCGGTTGCCGACGTTAGGGTAGATGTATTCGGTCTGCATCAGTTTCAGGGTCTGGTCAGACCCAAGGTAGTGGCCCGGCCCGCCAAGGCAGACCTCTTTCATCGCCTGGATGCTGGTGCTGTCGGGGGTGACGTCAATGCCGCGGACAAGGCGCATGGTCTGACCCAGAAGGTCATCGCCCAGCACCAGCGATTCAAGGCAGAAGCCGAGGAGGGAGGCATGCATCCCTACGGCCTCATAGCACATGTTCAGGCCCGCAAGTCCTGCGAGGGCGTTGGTGATGCCCTGCTCCCACCCGGCCTGCATGTCGGGAAGTTTGCTGTCCGAGATGCCGGAGGCTGCCCCGCCGGGAAGGCCGTAGAAGCGGTGCATCTGGGCGCAACCGGCCGTGAGGAGCGCCTGTTCGGCGGACCCACCCGACATGGCCCCGGTGCGCAGGTCACTGACGAAAGGCCAGGTCCCGAAAATCGCAGGCGCGCCGGGTTTGATGGCGTTGACGTAGACGACACCCGCAAGGCACTCGGCGACGGCCTGGACGATGGTCAGCGCGATGGGCGCAGGTGCCGTGGCCCCGGCCTGCCCTGCGGAGAGGAGGAGCATGGGCATCCCGCGGCGGATGCAATCCTCCATCGTGATGCAGGATTCCTCGGCGAATTTCATTGGCGGCACGACGAAGCAGTTGGAATTGCTGACGAAAGGCCGGTTGCGCCATTCTGCCTCTCCCCCCGCCACCATGTGAAGCATCTCGAAGCAGTCGGCGACGTGTGAGGGGTCGGAAAAGCTGGTGCCGACGTGTTTCACGGTGCCCGCAAGACAGCCGTAGAGGGTGTTGAGGTCCATCTCCTTGTTATCCACCACATCGCGGCAGACCATGGTGCGCTGGTAGAAGTGGATGTTGTCGAGGTTGTCCACCAGGCGGGCCGCGTCATAAAGGTCCTGCGCGGTGGATTCGCGGTAGGTGTTTGTCACCGGGTCCACGATATGCACGGCCGCCCCTGCCGTGCCGTAGTGGACGTTCGATCCCGTCAGATGCAGGTCATGCCGGGGGTCGCGCGCGTGCAGCGTGATGTCGCGCGCGGCGATGTTCAGCATGTCCTCCACCAGCGCACGGGGAAAGCGGATGCGACCATCATCGCCCAGAATCGCGCCGGCCTCGGTCAGCAGTTTGACGCCCGAGGGGGGGGCCTGGCTGAGGCCGATCTGCTCCAGCGCATCCAGGGCCGCGGCGTGGATCTGCTGAACGCTGGCGTCGCTCAGGGGCTTGTACTGGCCGCCGGGCAGACCGGGACGCACGGGGCGCATCTCATCGGTCAGGGGTGCTGCGCGCATCGCCACACGGGCGGTGCGACCCCCGGACCGCCGGGCGCGCGCCGGTTCGCAGATGTCGCCCAGGTCGATTGGCTGCTCGGTCATTTGGCTGATCCCTTGAGAAGAAGTGCGTCGATGTGGTCGCCGCTGGCGGTGGCCATCAGCGGGGCAAAGCTGCCCTGCCCCAGTATGGCAGAGACGGCGTCATGGATGGCGGCGTGGGTCAGGCGGGCAATCTGGCTGCCGGTTGAGATGCGGCGCACGCCCATTGCCGCAAGCTCGGCCACTGAAAGAGATTTGAGCGGGCCGGCAGCCAGGGCATTGACCGGCTTGGTGACCGACGCAAGCACCTTCGCAAGTTCGGCTTTGCCGGGGGGCACCGGAAGATACAATAGGTCCGCCCCGACAGCCTGAAATGCCTGCAGGCGGCGGATACCTTCGGCGAGGGCATAGGTGCCGTTCAGTACCCCATCGGCGCGGGCACAGAAGATGAAGGGGCGGTTCAGCGCGCGGGCAGCAGCAACTCCAGCCGCGATACGCTCCACCGCGAGGTCGAAATCATAGGCAGGCGTGCCGGGGAGCATCTGCGTGTCTTCGACGCTGATGCCGGACAAGCCCACCTCCGCGGAAAGGCGCACCGTTTCGGCCACATCATCCGGGCTGTCGCCAAAGCCGTTCTCAAAATCGCCCGACAGTGGAAGGGGTGTGGCGGCGATCAGATCCTGCGCATGGGCAAGGGCCTCATCCCGGGTGACGCCACCCATATCGGGGCGACCGAGGGTGAACGCGTGCGCAGCGGAACTGGTGGCCAGCGCCTTGGCGCCAAGGGCGGCCATCATCCGCGCCGATCCCCGGTCCCAAGGGTTGGGAATGACAAAGCACCCGGACTGATGCAGGTCGTGAAAGGCCTGATGCCGCTCGCCAGATGTCATGCGCGGACCCGGTCGCTGGCGGGGTCGTACATCGGGGCAAGGGCGGCGATGGCGGCGTGACGCTTTCCCGCCACCTCAATCTCATAGCTGGCACCAAGAAGGTCGTCGTCGCTTTGGCCCTTGGCGGGGACATAGCCAAGGCCGATAGCCCCGCCAAGGAAGTGGCCATAGTTGCCGCTGGTCACCGGCCCGACGATCGTGCCATCGCGAACAATGGCTTCGTTGTGGAACAGCAGCGGCTCGGGGTCCTTTAGACGAAACTGCATCATGCGGCGGTCAAGGCCCGTGTCCTTCTTCCGCAGCACCGCATCGCGGCCCATGAAGGCGGGCTTCTTGGTGGAAACGGTGAAGCCAAGGCCGGCTTCCAGCACATGATCCTCATCGGTAATGTCATGGCCCCAGTGGCGATAGGCCTTTTCGATCCGGCAGGAATCCAGCGTATGCAGCCCGCAGAGTTTAAGGTCGGGCTGCGCCTCCATCAGCGCCTCGAACACATGGGCGGTCTGATCGGCGGGGACGTAAAGCTCCCAGCCCAGTTCGCCGACATAGGTCACCCGGTGCGCGCGGGAGAGGGCCATGCCGATCTCGATTTCACGCGCTTGGCCAAAGGGCTGTGCGGTGTTGCTGAAGTCATTCGGCGAAACGCTGGCCAGCACCTCGCGCGATTGCGGACCCATGAGACAGAGTACGCTTTCAGCGGCGGTGACGTCGGTGATGACAGCAAAATTGTCGCCGACATGGGCGCGCATCCAGGCAAGGTTGCGCTGAAGCGTGGCACCGGGAACAACGGCAAGGTAGGCGGTTTCCGACAGGCGGGTGATGGTAAGATCAGCCTCTATCCCTCCGCGATCGTTGAGGAACATCGTGTAGACGATCTTGCCCACAGCCACGTCCATCTGCGCGGAAGAAATACGGTTGAGAAAGCCCCGCGCATCGCGACCCTCAACCCGGATCTTGCCGAAACTGGTCATGTCGAAGAGACCCGCACTTTCGCGCACGGCCATATGCTCGGCGCGCTGGTTGTCGAACCAGTTCTGCCGCTTCCAGGAATAGCGGTATTCGGCGTCCTGCCCCGGGTTGGCGAACCAGTTGGCGCGTTCCCAACCCGCCACCTCTCCGAACACGGCGCCACGGGCCTTCAGATGGTCGTGGATCGGCGAGCGGCGCACCCCCCGCGCGGTGGCCATCTGGCGATAGGGGAAGTGGTCGGCGTAAAGCAAGCCAAGGGTTTCGGTCACCCGCTCCTTGAGGTAGCGGCGGTTTCTCTGGAACGGCTGGGCACGGCGGATGTCCACCTCCCACAGATCGAAGGGCGGCTCACCTTCGGTGATCCAATGCGCCAGCGCCTGCCCCGCGCCACCCGACGACACGATCCCGATGGAGTTGTAGCCAGCGGCGATCCAGTAGCCCTTCACCTCGGGCGCTTCGCCGAGGTAATAGCGGTCATCGGGGGTGAAGGATTCCGGGCCGTTGAAGAAGGTGTGGATGCCTGCAGTCTGGAACAGAGGCATGCGGTTGGTCGCCATCTCAAGGATTGGCATGAAGTGATCCCAATCCTCGGGCAGGGTGTCGAACTCGAAATCCTTGCGGATGCCGCCCATGCCCCAGGGTTTGGCCACGGGTTCGAACGCACCAAGCATCATCTTGCCCGCGTCCGATTTGTAGTAGGCGCATTCGTCTGGCACACGGAGGACCGGCATGTCACCCAGGCCCGCAACGGGTTCGGTGACCAGATAGAAATGCTCACAGGCATGCAGGGGCAGCGTGACGCCGTTCTGTGCGGCCAGATCGCGGCCCCACATGCCGCCGCAGTTGATGATCACATCGGCCGCGATGTGGCCCGGACCCTCGGCAGTTTCATAATCCACACCGGTCACGCGGCCTGCCGTGGTGGTGACCTTTGTCACCAGCGCGCCTTCAAAGATCTTGGCCCCCCGCATCCGCGCACCCTTGGCCAGCGCCATGGCGATGTTGGCCGGGTCGCACTGGCCGTCCAGCGGCAGGGCGACAGCCCCGACCACGCCGCCGATGTTCAGGTGGGGATACCTGGCCTTCGCCTCACTGGGCGAGATTTCGTGCACTTCCACGTCGAAGATCCGGGCCACAGTGGCTTGCCGAAGCAATTCCTCATGCCGCTCTGCCGTCAGCGCGACCGAGATCGAGCCGACCTGTTTCATCCCGGTGGCAACGCCGGTCTCTGCCTCAAGCCCGCGATAAAGATCGGCAGAATACTTTGCCAGCCGGGTCATGTTGGCGCTGCCCCGCAACTGGCCGATCAGGCCCGCCGCATGCCAGGTGGTGCCGCTCGTCAGCTTGCGGCGCTCCAGAAGCACCACATCGGTCCAGCCAGCCTTGGCCAGATGATAGGCCACCGAACAGCCCGAAATCCCTCCCCCGATCACTACCGCCCGCGCATTGGTTGGAATTTCAGCCATCACCCTGGTCTTTCTCTTCTACAAGTATCCCACGGGGGTCCGGGGGTGTGAAACCCCCGGTCCGCCCGATGTCAGGCGCGGATGCGCTCATTCTTTGCATCCCATGCCGGCCCATCCGGCAGCACCACCGCCGTCACACGCTCACCGAAGATTTCAACCTCCACCTCGGTCCCCGCGACGGCCAGATCGGCCCGCACCATGCCCAGCGCCATGGAGTGCCCCACCCGGTAGCCCCAGACGCCCGAGGTCGTCTCGCCCACCACCTGACCATCGTGCCAAAGGGTGGACATGTAGGGCGCGTCACAGTCCCCCGCGGCTACCTTGAGCGACACAAAGCGTTTTTTCACTCCTGCCTGCTTTTCCGCCAGCAGTGCCGGCTTGCCGGGGAAGTCGTGGGTCCAGTCGATGAACCGGTCCAGCCTGCCCTCCAGAAGCGAATAATCGGTCGACAGGTCGCCCTTCCAGGCGCGATAGCCCTTTTCGACCCGCAATGAATTCAGCGCCTTCATGCCAAAGGGCACCGCCCCCCCGGAAAGAAGTGCTGCAAGGATGCCTGCGGCATCACCCCGGTCGCAGTGGATTTCCCAACCCAGTTCGCCCGCAAAGGACACCCGGACCAGCGCCACATCCTTGCCCGCGACCTTGGCGAAATACTGGACGGACAGCCATGGCAAGGTCAGGTCGGCCTCGGCAATCCCCGCCAGAAGGTCACGCGCCTTTGGGCCGGTGACGATGAAGCAGTGGATCTTGTCGGACCAATCCTCCAGCACCACGCCATCGGGAAGACCCTTGCGCAGAATGTCGGCATCGTGACCTTGCGCGACCGAGGCGGTGATCACGCCCACATCATCGTCGCTGAACGGCAGGCAGGTCATTTCGGTCACGATCCGGCCGCGGTCGTCGGCGAAGTAGATCAGCCCCATCCGCCCCGGTTGCGGCAGCTTGGACGCGGTCAGTGAGGCAAGATGCGCCCGCGCGCCCGGCCCGGCCAGCCGCAGCCGCGTAAAGCCCGGCAGGTCCAGGACCCCGACCCCGTCGCGCACCGCCTCACACTCGGCCTTGATCCGCGCCTCCCATGGGCCTGCACGGCCCCAGGTCTGGGTCGCCTCCCAACTTGTATCATCGCCGGGGGCGGCGAACCACTCCGCCCGCTCCCAGCCATTGTAGGGGGCGAACTGCGCGCCGAGCGTCTTCAGCCTGTCATGCACCGGAGACAGCCGCCGGTCCGCCCCGGCAGGCCAGCGGGCCATCGGAAAATGCATGCCATATTCGTGGCCGTAAACCTCCTTGCCCTTGGCAACGAGGTAGTCGTGATCCTCCCACCCGGTGAAGCGGCGCGGGTCGCAGGACCACATGTCCCATTCGGTGCCGCCTTCGGTGATCCATTCGGCCAGTACTTTCCCCGCACCGCCCGCCTGACAGATGCCGAAGGTGAAGACGCAGGCTTCGAAGGCGTTCGGCACCCCCGGCATCGGGCCGATCAGCGGGTTGCCGTCGGGGGTATAGGGGATTGGTCCGTTGATCACCTTGGTCAGGTTGGCCTTGGCCAGCAGCGGCACCCGGGCCATCGCGTCGTTGATATGCCATTCCAGCCGGTCCAGATCGTCGGGGAACAGCTGAAAGCTGAAATCCTCGGGCATCGGGTCATCGGGCGTGGCCCAATGCGCGCGGCACGGGTTTTCATAGGGGCCAAGGTTGAAGCCCATCTTTTCCTGCCGCAGGTAATAGCTGCTGTCGACGTCGCGCAAGAGCGGCAACTTGTGGCCGACCTCCTTCGTCCAGGCTTCAAGTTCCGGGATGGTGTCGAACAGCATATACTGATGGCTCATCACCATCATCGGCACCCGGCGGCCAAACATGCGGCCCACCTCGGCCGCGTAATAGCCACCCGCGTTCACCACGTATTCGGCCCGCACCTCACCCTTTGGCGTGCTGAGAATCCATTCCGTCCCCGTCCAGCGCGCAGCGGTGACCGGGCAAAACCGTTCCACCCGCGCGCCCAAGGTGCGCGCGCCTTTGGCAAGCGCCTGCGTCAGTTGGGCAGGGTCGATGTCGCCGTCGTATGGGTCATACAGCGCGCCGGTCAGGTCGTGGGTTTCCAGGAACGGATAGCGCGAGGTGATCTCGTCCGGCGACAGGATCGTCAGGTCCATCCCCTGATAACGCCCCATGCCCACCACGCGCTTGAATTCCTGCAGCCGCTCTTTCGAATGGGCCAGTCGGACGCTGCCGGTGACATGGTAGTTCATCGGATAATCGACGGCTTCGCCCAGCCCCCGGTAAAGGCCTGCCGAATAGCGCTGCATGTTCATGATCGACCAGCTTGCAGAGAACGTCGGCACGTTGCCCGCCGCATGCCAGGTGCTGCCGGCGGTCAACTCATTCTTTTCCAGCAGCAGACAATCCGTCCAGCCGGCCTTTGCCAGGTGATAAAGGCAGGAGGCCCCGACCGCCCCGCCCCCGATGATCACCACCCGCGCCTGCGCAAATTCCGCCATGATCGTCCCCCACTGCTGGAGTCACTATCCGCCGCCACGCGTCCGCTTTCAATTCGGCCAGCGACGGGCTATTGATCGAATTATGCGATCAGATGACGTCATCTGTCCAAAAGTATCCTCCGGGGGTCCGGGGGTGGAAAACCCCCGGCGCCTGCCAAACACGAAGCGGTCAACCCATGCAGATCGACCTTCTTGACACCTTCCTTGACCTTGCCGAAACGCGCAGCTTTCACCGCACGGCGGATCGGCTGCGGATCACGCAATCCACCGTTTCGGCCCGCGTCACGGCGCTTGAACAGGCCGTCGGGTCCCGGCTTTTCGACCGGTCCCGCGCCGGAACCGACCTTACCCCCGAGGGGAAACGGTTTGAGCCGCACGCCCGCGCCCTGCGACACGAATGGAACGAGGCGAAGCGGCGCATCCAGATCCCGCAGGGTGCGGCGCAGCTGTTGCGGCTTGGCATCCAGAACGACCTTGCCGCCCTCTACCTTGGCGACTGGGTGGCCGAATTTCGCACCGCGCTGCCCGAAACCGCCTTCTACATCGAGCCGGATTATTCCAACCAGATGTGCGCAGATCTGCTGACTGGAATTCTGGATTTTGCGGTGATGTTCAGCCCCAAACCGCACCCCGACCTGCATTTTGACAGCGTTGGCGACGTGACCTACCGGATGATCTCGACCGAGACGCAAGCCTTGGCGCAGGTTCGTGCCGACAGATTCGTCTTTGCGCATTTTTCACCCGCGTTTGAAGAAATGCACCGTCAGTTGACCCCGGATCTTGCCACGGCCCAAGTGTCGGTCGGGCAATCGGGATCGGTCGTATCGCTTTTGATGGCAATGGGCGGGTCGGGTTATGTGCTGGAAAAGACGGCTGACCAGCTGGTCGGCGGCGGCCGGTTCATGCACGTCGCCGATGCGCCAGACCTGCGCCAGCCGGTCTATGCCGCCTTGCACATCCGCCACCGGACCCAAAGCCTGCATCGCAGGCTGACGCAGCTTGTGGAGCGGCATTTTCCAGGCTGACCGGACTTTTGGGTTATCCGCTCCTCAGAACGTCATCAACACCCGGTGGCCCGGCGCATGGGCCAGACGCACCAGCGTGACCGGACCCTGCAGGCCCTGGGTTGTCCGCTCGGCCACCAGAAGGGCGGTGCCTTCGGAGATTCCCAAAGCCTCGGCTTCGCGCAGGGTTGCGGGTTCGGCGGTAAAGGCGATGTCGCCCGAGATCAGGCTGACATGCGTGACCAGCCATTCATTGACGCTTTGGCGGGCGAAATCAGGCGCCAGGCCGCTGGTGGCATCGGGCAGGATTGCCGGGTTCAGCCAGCGGGTTTCCAAGACATATGGCCGGCCATTGGCCAGATGCAGCGTTTCCAGATAGCGCAGCAAAGCGCCCTCGGGCAGGCCAAGCCGCGACGTCACTGGCACCGGGGCCTGGGCGACGCGGTCGGCCAGAAGGTCAAAGCCGTAGGTCTGCCCGCGCGCCAGCACATCCAGCCGGATCACCGGAATGTCCAGCCTTGCGCGGCGCACCGGCAGTTCGGCCACGCGGGTTCCGGCACGCTTCTTGCGTTCGATCACCCCCGCCTCGGCCAGATCCCGCAGCGCGCGGTTGACGGTGGCACGGGCGACGCCGAATTCCTGGCGAAGCGCCTCCTCATTCGGGATCAACCCGCCGGGGGGCCATTCGCGCGTGCGGATGCGGCGCAGAACCTCGGCCCGGATCGTTTCCCACCCCTGCATCAGATGGCCCCGCGCAGGCGCTGCATCGTGGTGCGGAAGCGCGCCGCAATTGCATCACGGGCAATGTGGCGACCGGCCTGCACGATGGGGCGACCGGCAGACCAGAGGTTGGTCACCAGCGCGTCGTGACCGGCAAAGACGGCGGCGTCCAGCAGACTGTCGCCCGCAAGGCCGTCCAGTCGCAGATCCCCCGTATCCAGCGCTAGAAGGTCGGCCCAGGCGCCGACCGCGATCACCCCGCTGTCACGCCCTGCGGCCTGCGCGCCACCCCGGCCCACGCTGTCCCACAAAAGCCGCCCGGTTGAGCGGCGATCGTCCGCCATGACCGCCCGCGACTTGTGCTGCAGGCGTTGGGAATATTCCAGCAGGCGCAGCTCTTCCAGCAGGGAAATCCGCACGTTGCTGTCTGTGCCCACACCGAACGCTCCTTTGGCGGCAAGCCAGCCCGGCCCGTCAAAGATTCCGTCGCCAAGGTTCGCCTCGGTGGTCGGACAAAGGCCCGCCACCGCCCCGGTTCGGGCAAGGGCTGCGGTTTCGGTGGGCGTCATCTGGGTGGCGTGGATCATGCACCAGCGCGGGGCGAGGGGCAGGTTGGCGACCGCCCATTCCACCGGTCGTGCACCCCAGGCGGCGCGGACTTCCTCTACCTCCGCCAACTGTTCGGCGATGTGGATATGGACCGGACCGTCCGGCACCATGCCGGCCACTTGCCCCAGTGTGCCACGGCTGACTGCGCGCAGCGAGTGGGGGGCGACCCCCAACACACCATCGGGCAGCACCGCAAGCGACTTGGCAGCCCCCTCAAGCAGCCGGGCACAGGTGTCGCGCGTTGAGCCAAAGCGCAATTGCCCGCCCACCAGCACCCTACCATCCACCCCACCCTGTTCGTAGATCACGGGAAGATGCGTCAGGCCAATGCCGGTCTCAGCCGCCGCCGCCACGATCCGCGCCGACATCTCGGAAGGGTCGTCATAGGTACCGCCGCCCGGGGGGTGGTGCAGATAGTGAAACTCACAAACCGCGGCGAAACCGGCTTCGGCCATTTCCACCATCGCCTGTGCGGCGATGGCCTGAACGTCGTCAGGCGTGAGGCGGTCAAGGAACCGGTACATCAGCGCGCGCCAGGTCCAGAAACTGTCCTGCCCGGCGGTGCGCCCTTCAGTCATCCCGGCCATGGCACGCTGAAAGGTGTGGGAGTGCAGGTTAACCGGCGCAGGCAGCAGGCAGCCATGTTCGGCCTCGTCCGTCGACGTCCCCGGCGACGACCCGGGCCTGACCCCGGCAATCCTGCCGTCCCTGACAACAATGCGGACGTCGCTGGCCCAGCCATCAGGCAACAGCGCGGTCTTGGCGTGCAGGATCATTGTGGCTCACTTGACTTGCATTATGTATAGACATATTAGCCTTGCATGCAGTCATAAGGCAAGCCCGATGCTTCTGACCCACGCCAACTTGGCCACGATGACGGCAGGCTATGGCCTGATCCGCGACGCTGCGGTGGTGCTGGAGGGCGACCGTATCCTCTGGGCCGGACCGATGGCCGATCTGCCCGCCGCGCACCGGACGCATCAGGCACTGGATTGTGGTGGCCGGCTGGTCACCCCCGGCCTGATCGACTGCCACACCCATGCCGTCCACGCAGGCCACCGGGCGGTTGAGTTCGAGCAACGGCTGAACGGCGCCAGCTATGCCGAGATTGCCAGGGCAGGCGGAGGCATCCTGTCAACCGTGACCGCCACGCGGGCGGCGACCGAAGCAGAGCTGGTGGCCAGCGCCCTGCCCCGGATCGACCAGATGATCGCCAGCGGTGCCACGACGATCGAAGTGAAGTCGGGCTATGGCCTGACCCTTGCGGACGAGGTGAAGATGCTGCGCGCGGCCCGCCAGATCGGGGACCAGCGCGGCGTGACGATCCGCACAACCCACCTTGCCGCCCATGCCATTCCACCAGAATACCATGGCCGGGCAACAGCATACATTGCCGAAGTGGCCATTCCATCGCTACGGGCAGCGCAGAATGCCGGACTGGTCGACGCTGTCGATGCATTTTGCGAAACCATCACCTTTTCGGTCGCTGACCTGCAACCGCTGTTCGCCTGCGCCCGCGCCCTTGGCCTGCCCGTCAAGCTGCACGCCGAACAGTTGACCGAACAGGGCGGAGCCGCGTTTGCCGCCCATCAAGGTGCACTTTCGGCAGACCACCTTGAGTATCTGTCGCCCGCAGGCATTGCCGCGATGGCCGCTGCTGGGACGGTCGCGGTGATCCTGCCGGGGGCGTTCTATACCCTGCGCGAAACCCGGATGCCACCCATTTCCGCCTTGCGCGCGGCGGGTGTGTCGATGGCGGTGGCGACCGACCTCAACCCCGGATCGTCCCCCATGGCAAGCCTGCCGCTGGCGATGAACATGGCCTGCACCCTGTTCCGCCTGACCCCGGAAGAGACGCTCCTCGGCACCACCGCCCATGCCGCCCGGGCGCTCGGTCTGTCGGATCGGGGCCGCATCGCGCCGGGGCTTCGCGCCGATCTGTGCGTGTGGGACGCTAATCACCCGGCGGAACTGAGCTATCGCATCGGGGCAACCCCGCTTCACGCCCGCATCTTCGGAGGCCGCCTTGACGCCTGAAATTCTTGTCCCTGGCCAGGTTTCCCTGCAGCAGCTTGAGCGGATTTTTCGCCTGTCGCCGCCCGCGCGGCTGGACGTCAGCGCCCATCCCGGCATCTTGCGGGCCGCGCGCCACATTGCCGTCGCGGCCGCAGGAACCGTTGCCGTCTACGGGGTGAACACCGGATTTGGCAAGCTTGCCAGTATCAAGATCGCACCAGAAGATACTGCGCTGCTTCAGAAAAATCTTATTCTTAGTCACTGTTGCGGTGTCGGTGATCCGATGCCCGAGGCGATTGCCAGGCTGATGATGGTGTTGAAACTGTTGTCGCTGGGACGCGGGGCGTCGGGTGTGCAGATGGACGTAGTGGGCCTGATCGAAGGGATGCTTGCCGCAGGCGTCACCCCGGTGATCCCCGACCAAGGATCTGTCGGGGCCAGCGGTGACCTTGCCCCTTTGGCGCACATGACTGCCGTGATGATCGGTCATGGCGCGGCTGTGGTGGACGGTGAAGTAAAGCCCGCCACAGAAGCTCTTGCAATAAAAGGTCTTTCGCCGATCCAGCTTGGGCCGAAGGAAGGCCTTGCACTGATCAACGGCACCCAGTTTTCCACGGCTTATGCGCTGGCGGGCCTGTTTCAGGGCTGGCAGGCGGCGCAGGAGGCATTGGTGATCTCGTCCCTGTCGACCGACGCGATCATGGGCTCGACCGCACCGCTGGAGGCCGAGATTCATGCCTTGCGCGGCCATGCGGGCCAGATCGACGCGGCGGCGGCGATGCGCGCCCTTCTCCACGGCAGCGCCATCCGCGAAAGCCACCGTGACGGCGATACCCGCGTGCAGGACCCCTACTGCATCCGCTGCCAGCCGCAGGTGACCGGGGCGGCGATGGACGTCCTGCGCATGGCTGCCCGCACGCTTGAGGTCGAGGCGAATGCCGCCACCGACAACCCGCTAGTCCTATCTGACGGTCAGATCGTCAGCGGTGGGAACTTCCACGCTGAACCTGTGGGCTTTGCTGCCGACATGATCGCGATGGCCCTGGCCGAGATCGGAGCGATCGCGCAGCGCCGTGTGGCCCTGATGGTGGACCCCACCCTGTCGTTCGACCTGCCCGCGTTCCTGACGCCCAAGCCCGGCCTGAACTCGGGCCTGATGATCGCCGAGGTGACGACAGCCGCCTTGATGAGCGAAAACAAGCACCTCGCCCATCCGACGGTGATCGACAGCACCCCCACCAGCGCCAACCAGGAGGATCATGTCAGCATGGCCGCCCATGGCGCGCGGCGGCTGCAACCGATGGTGCGGAACCTGAACCTCATTCTTGGGGTCGAGGCGATGTGCGCGGCCCAGGGGCTTGAGTTTCGCGCGCCCCTGAAAACCTCTGCCCCGCTGCAAAAGGCACTTGCTGCCCTGCGCGCGGTGATCGCGCCCCTTGACGATGATCGCTATCTTGCCCCCGACCTTGCCCGTGCCGCCGATCTTGTCGCCAAGGGGGCGCTTTCCCGGGCCACAGGTCTAACCCTGCCGCCGCTCAGCTGATTTCCTTTCTGCAAAAGTATCCTCTGGGGGCCCGGGGGGCGACGCGCCCCCGGGGTCTCCGCGAAAACCGGAGCCAACCATGACAAACCCCCGCCACAACCTGCGCGATGTCTATCCGCCGACCGGCACCGAAATCACCTGCAAAAGCTGGCAGACCGAAGCTGCGATGCGGATGCTGATGAACAACCTGCACCCCGATGTGGCCGAAAACCCGCATGAGCTGGTGGTGTATGGTGGCATCGGCCGGGCCGCCCGCACCTGGGAGGATTTTGACCGGATCATCGCCGGTCTGCAGGATCTTGAGGATGACGAGACGCTCGTCGTTCAGTCCGGACGCCCGGTTGCCATCATCCGCACCCATGCCGACGCGCCGCGCGTCTTGATTGCCAACTCCAACCTGGTGCCGCACTGGGCGACTTGGGCGCATTTCAACGAGCTCGATCAGAAAGGCCTGATGATGTACGGCCAGATGACCGCAGGGTCGTGGATTTACATTGGAACTCAAGGGATTGTGCAGGGAACCTATGAGACCTTTGCCGAAGCCGGACGCCAGCACTACGGTGGCTCTCTGACCGGAAGATGGATTCTGACCGGCGGGCTTGGCGGGATGGGAGGGGCGCAGCCGCTTGCAGCAGTGATGGCCGGGGCGTGCTGTCTTGCCGTCGAAGTGGACGAGACACGGATCGATTTTCGTATAAGAACCAAATACCTCGATGCCAAAGCCAAGACGTTGGATGAAGCATTGTCGCTGATCGCCGACTGGACTGCGAAAGGCGAGGCCAGGTCGGTCGGGCTTTTGGGCAACGCGGCCGAGGTGTTTCCTGAACTCCTCAAGCGGATGAAGGCAGGCGGCCCACGGCCAGACATCGTGACCGACCAGACCAGCGCGCACGACCCCCTGCATGGCTATTGCCCGCTGGGGTGGGGCGTGGGGGACTGGCGCGCAAAGCAGGAAACCGACCCTGCGGCGGTTGAAGTGGCGGCAAAGGCGTCGATGCGCACCCATGTCGAGGCGATGGTGGGCTTTTGGAACGCGGGCGTCCCGACGCTGGATTACGGCAACAACATCCGGCAGGTCGCCAAGGAGGAGGGATTTGAAAACGCCTTCGCCTTCCCCGGTTTCGTGCCCGCCTACATCCGCCCGCTGTTTTGCAAGGGGATTGGCCCGTTCCGCTGGGTGGCACTGTCGGGCGACCCCGAAGATATTGCCAAGACCGACGCCGCGATGAAGCGCCTTTTCCCCGACAACGCCCACCTGCACCGCTGGCTGGACATGGCGGCAGACCGGATCGCCTTTCAGGGCCTGCCCGCCCGCATTTGCTGGATCGGACTGGGGGACCGGCACCGCGCCGGGTTGATGTTCAATGACATGGTGGCCTCGGGCGAACTCAAGGCGCCGATCGTCATCGGACGTGACCATCTGGATGCGGGATCCGTCGCCAGCCCCAACCGCGAGACGGAGGCGATGAAGGATGGATCGGATGCGGTGTCCGACTGGCCGCTGCTGAACGCGCTGGTCAACACGGCCAGCGGTGCGACCTGGGTTTCCCTACACCACGGTGGCGGGGTTGGCATGGGCTTCAGCCAGCATGCGGGCGTGGTGATCGTGGCCGATGGCACACCTGAAGCGGCCAGGCGGCTGGAGCGGGTCCTGTGGAACGACCCCGCCTCGGGCGTGTGGCGACATGCAGATGCCGGGTATGAAACCGCCATCGCCTGCGCCAAAGACCACGGGCTGCGGCTGCCCGCGATCTTGCGGAACTGACGGGTGTTTCAGGTGATAGAGCCGCGCCTATCGGTCATGCGCGCCCTTGCCGGACAGGATCAGTGGGCGGGCCTTGGTGATCCGGACGGTTCGGGTTGCGGTGGTCCTGGCACCTGAGACGTGCAGTTGCCAGCTTTTCTGGCGCCCCGGCGTCAGGGCACGGAATGCCTCGGCAAGGTCACTATCCGCATCCAGCGCCTCGATCAACTCGGCCGGAAGGTCGAGGGTGGTTGGGGCCCTTGGCGCGCGGCGGCCTTCGGCGGCATGGCGCTTCGCCTGGTCAAGATAGGCGCTGATCTGGGGGGCCATCCCGTCCGGTGCGGCGTTGTCGGTGAACCGAAGGCAATCGGGTGTCTGGGTGTTCGGCCCTTGCTTTTCCAAAAGGCCATCCGGGTCATCCAGCAAGGCTGCGGCAAAGAAGGTCAACCGGAAATCACCCCGGAAGGCCCCGATGATCGCGATGTTGCGACCGGCGTGCAGATACGTCGGGTGGCCCCATTTCACCGCTTCCTCCAGACCTGCCGCGCGGCAGATCCGGCGCAGGGCGGCAAGGCCACCGGCCCAGACTTTCGCTGAACAATTGGGCGTGTCGAACCGTTCGCAGCGCCCACAGCCTTTGGTGAAATAGTCGTTGCTGTCGCTGATCATCATGCTGACGAACCTTCACAAGGCCGCCGCCTCATCTGCAAAAGTCAGACAGAAATGGCTTTAGAGCAGGTTTGCAGGGATCAGGTCATCCGTCCAGCCTTAGCGCCAGATCGGGTTCGACCAGGCGCGCTTTCCAGCCGCATCAATCACCGCGACGCGCACCCAAGGGCTGTTGTTCAGGCGGACCAGCGGCACGCGGGACCGGGTCATCGAATGGCCATGCACCGCCTTTGCCCCGGTGCCATGTCCGATGGCCACCGCCGACACCACGGCAGAACTTTCGATCACCACATGGTCACCTTCCAGCGTTACATTGTGCAACGCGGGGCCTTGGGTGGAATAGAACGCCCCGGCCTTCAACGCCGCCAGCAAACCCTCAGGGGTGTTTGCCAACGCTTTCACCATGACCCAGCCACCGAAATGGTCCGGTTCCGAGAAATGCGCGTCATCCGTGGCGATCAGGCTGAGGGTGCGGCCTTCGCTCAGAAGAAGATCAGCAATCGCAAAGCCATCCGGCCGGTCGCAGCCCGTGCTGCAGCCGTGGTTGTAAACCTCAACCGCGTGGGAGGCGGTGATGCTGCGGGCATCGGCCAAGGTCAGGCCGGACCATTGCGGATGCGCCACGGCGACGAAGGCCCCGGCGGCAACAGCGCGGGCGGCAATCTGGGGCCCTGTCTCTTGCCCCGCCTTGGGGTGGAAGTCAGGGCTGTCCGAGGGGGCGAAATCGGCGGGCAGGCCGACGGCAAGGATGTGCCAAAGCTCACCATTCGCCATCGCGCCAGAGTGGAGTTCGGCCCCAAGGATGGTGGTAAAACCAGCGTCACGCATCGGGACGGTATCGACGATGGGGTAGCCGTAGCTGCCGATGAAGTGGTCAGTCAGGGCAAGAAAGTCATACCCCTCGGCCCGGTAGCGGCGGCACACCTCTTCGGGCGAGAGCACGCCGTCTGACCGGGTAGAGTGGGTATGCAGGTTGCCGCGCCAAAAGCGGCCGGGTGCGGTAAAGGCAAGGGGGCGGGTCATGGTCGAGGCAGTCCTGTGCAAAAAGCGGCGGCGAAGGGATGCGGCAGGACCTCGGCCGATCCGATCGGCTGATCCTTGCCCTTGACGCTGCGGCGGGGCAAGGCCCCTCTCGCCAGAGTGGCTAAGTCATGTTAACTTTGCCACAATCATAAGTTGAAATGGATTAGAAATGTCCTTGGATGAGACGATGCCAGTATTAGGGGCGAAACGGGATGGGTCTGCCGCGCGGTCTGAATTACTGGCGCTGCGCAGTGGCGAGGCTGCGGCGTTTCTCAAGGCGCTAAGCCATGAAGGGCGGCTGTTGATCCTGTGTCATCTGACTGAAGGTGAGCGGTCGGTGACCGAGTTGGAGCATCTGCTGGACCTGCGCCAGGCCGCCGTCAGCCAGCAACTTGCGCGGTTGCGGCTGGAAGGGCTGGTCGCCACCCGGCGCGAGGGCAAGGCGATCTTCTATTCGATCCAGGACCCCAAGGTGCTGCGGTTGGTCAGACTGCTGCACGACCTTTATTGCGAGATCTGACAGCCACCTTCGGCCGCCTGACGCGGCCCTAACCGCGCCCCAGAAAGGGCATGTCACGCGCCATGATCGTGACAAAGGGTGTATTCACCTCAAGCGGGAGGGTGGCCATATGCAGGACCATCCGCGCCACATGATCCACGTCCATGACCGGTTCAGCCCGGATGGAGCCATCGGCCTGCGGCACGCCCTTGGTAAAGCGGGCCGCCATGTCGGTCAGCGCATTGCCGATGTCGATCTGGGCGCAGGCAATGTCGAAGGGCCGTCCATCCAGACCAAGGGTGCGGGTCAAGCCGGTGACCGCATGTTTGGACATGGTATAGGGCGTGGACCCGGGGCGCGGCGCGTGGGCTGAAATCGAGCCGTTGTTGATGATCCGCCCGCCTTGTGGTGACTGGCGGCGCATCAGGCCAAAGGCGGCGCGGGCGCACAGGAACATGCCGGTAATGTTGGTTCGGCTGACCTCAAGCCACTGGTCAACCGGGATCTCGTCAATCAACGCGGCTGGGGCAGAAATCCCGGCGTTGTTGAATAGGACGTCAAGGCGCGGCAGTTTTTCGAAAGCTGCCGCAACCTCGGCAGGATCGCCCACGTCGCAGGCGATGATGCGGGCTGGCTCGCCTTGGGCTGTCTCATGCAGGCTGTCGGTCTTGCGGCCCAGCAGCGTCACCTCCCATCCGGCGGCCAGAAAGGCGCGGGCGGTGGCACGGCCGATGCCGGCCCCTGCCCCGGTGATCAGGATGGATCGGGTCATGTGGCATCCTCCAGAAAATGATACTTCGCCAGCCAAAGGGTGATGCGGGCGACGGCGCCGGCGTTCAGGCCGGTCTGGGCTGCAACCGCGGCCTGAGTGGCCCCGTGCGGCCCGGCGGTTGCATGTGCGGACAAAACCTGTTGCAGGCGGGCCGGGTCCTCGATCAGGCGACCCAGCGCCGAATAGCGGCGCAGGGCAATCGTGGCGGCAATATCCGGGCGCGGACCGGTATCGACCAAGCGCAAACGTCGGCTGGCAAGATCAGGCGCGGGGCGGCTGGGGTAGGCGTCAAACATCACGTCGGGCGCGGGGCCGGTGGGCAGGCGGGCCGGGTTGGCGCGCTGGATGGCGGCACCGCCCCGGCTGCGGGCGTGGGTCAGCATCGCGGTCTGTTCGCCCCACAGCGCCTGCATCTGCGGGATCACCACCGACCAGTCATACACCTGACGCGCCCGTGCAGCCCCAGCCGCCCCCATCGTTGCGCGCAAGCCAGCATCCGTGCCCAGCGTCACCAGCGCCAGGGTCAGCGCGGCCACGTCGATCCGGGTCAGCGCCGACATCTGCGACAAATACTGCAGATAGGTATCGGTCCCGCCGTGATGCCGCAGGCTGATATAGTTGGCCTCACCGGCGCGCGGCATTTCGGTGGGGATGCGAATCCCCACATCAGGCGCCACGCTGTCCTTCATCCCGTCCCAATCCGAGACGATGACCGGAAGGCCTGCCGCCATCGCCTCGACCGGGGCAAGGCCGAAGGTTTCCTGCAGGTTGTCGATCGGAAAGACAAAGATGTCACTGCCCGAAAGGGTAGCCGTGCGGTCTGCGGCCAGGGTCCCGTCCAGCTGATGATAACCAACCGACGGCATCAGGTGCCGCGCGCCTTCGGCATATACCGCGGGCCAGGTATCATCGCGGAAGACGCCGCAGAGCATCAGATGGAAGCGCCCGCCCTTTGCCGCAAGGGCCGGGGCGGCGGCCTCCAGCGCCAGAAACAGCGGAAACGGATCAAACTTTTCGTCCGGGGTCAGCCGCGCGATGCAGGACACCGCGATGTCTTCCGGGCCAAGGCCAAGTCGGGCGCGCAGGGCCGCACCTGCGGCGCGGTCGGTGGTAAAGTCGCCTGCGTGCACGCCCAGCGGGATCACCGGCAGCAAGGGCCGCGCCGGCAGCACCGAGCCCGGGAACCGCTGGCCGAGGTGATCTTCCGCCAGTTCCATCAACCGGATCATGGACTGCTGGACCGCGTGTGAGGTGCAGATCACCGCATCCCACGGCATTTGCGGTGCGGCGCGCATGTCGAACACGTTTTGCATGACCGTCCGGGTTGCCGTGGTATGCGTGATCCCGCAATAGGCCCAGGCGGCGGAACCATAGGGCGCGCGGCGCCAGAATTCCTGCGGTGGGGGCGGCGCGGGGTAGGACACGATCTGAACCGGAGCCATCTGCGCCGGTGCATCCAGACGCACCGCCCGCACTGGCAGGGTCACGCCGCTGGCCTTTGCCATGGCGGCAAAAGCCTGATGATCGCGCGTGCCATGGGCAAGACTTACAAACTCATCAACCTTTGCATGGGCGAAAAAGCCACGCAGGAAACTTTCTCCCGCAACGCGACGGCCGTTCAGTCCCTTGGCTGGGTCATAGCCGTCGGCGGCAAACCAGATTGCTGCGTTCGTGTCGGGCGCGGCCATCAGGGCTGCCACGGCAAGATACGGATCGGGATCAGTCGGACTGGGGCTGGCAGATGTGTCATGGCATGAAGGTCGCTTGGCCCCAATGGTCAGGCTTCATGGTTAGGGCCGCGCGTTCGCCCCGTAAAGGCCGATCAGGCGCGGGCGATGCGCAGACGGTGGCGCAGCAGCGCGATCAGGAACAGGCCGGTCAGGACCAGGATGATCGTGGGCGCAGGGGCAGAGTCGAGGTAAAAGCTGGCCCAGACCCCGGCAAGCATGGCACCGACCGTCACGGCGGTCGCCACCAGCAGCATCGCGCCAAAGCGGCGGGCCAGAAGAAAAGCAATTGCCCCCGGCGCAATCAACAGGCCGATGGCAAGGATCAGCCCGACCGACGACAGCGTCGCCACGATGGTCAGTGACAGGATGGTCAGCAGGCCATAGTGCAAAAGCCCGACCGGCAGGCCCGACACCTTGGCCTGCGCCGGATCAAAGGCATGCAGCATCAGGTCGCGCCATTTCAACGCCAGAACCGCCGTGACCGGCATCGCAATGCTGGCGGCGGTAATCAGATCAGCCTGTCCCACGCCCAGCATGTTGCCAAAGAGGATATGCTCCAGATGCAGTTCCGACGGGATGGCGGTGTTGAGCACGATCCCAAGCGCGAACATCGCGGAAAAGACCACGCCCATCACCGTGTCGCGCTTGATCCGGCTGTTGTCGGCCAGAAACCCGGTCAGAAGCGACGACCCAAGCCCTGCCACAAACGCCCCCAGCAGAAGTGGCACCCCCGCAAGGCTGGCGATAACGATGCCCGGCAGCACGGCATGGCTGACCGCGTCACCCATCAGCGCCCAGCCCTTAAGGACCAGAAAGCACGACAAAAGCGCGCAAGGTGGGGCCACGATCAGGACAATCAGGAACGCCTTTTGCATGAAAGGGAACTGGAAGGGCAAAAGCAGGGTGTCGATCACGCCTCCCTCCCCCTGCGGCGAGTGGCGAGAATTCCGTGCTTGGGCGCAAAAAGGAAGGCCAGCGCGAAAGCCAGCGTTTGCAAAAGCACGATCACCCCGCCCGTGGCCCCATCAAGGAAATAGCTGAGGTAGGCCCCGATGAACGCCGACCCGGCCCCGATGGCCGCCGACAGCGCCAGAAGCCGGGGGAAACGGTCGGTCAGAAGGTATGCGGTGGCACCAGGGGTCACGACCATGGCGACAACAAGGAAGGCCCCCACCGTCTGCATCGCAGCCACGGTCGAGGCGGACAGGAGGGTGAAGAACACCACCTTCAAAAGGTCGGGGCGCAGACCGATGGTGCGGGCATGCGCCTCGTCAAAGAAGGTGACCATCAGGTCTTTCCAGATCAGCAGAAGGACCACCGCAGAAATCCCCCCGATCAAGAGAAGCTGCAGGGTATCAGAGGGTGAGATGGCAAGGATGTTGCCCATGGTGATCGACTGCAGACTGACCGAGGTCGGGAAGATCGAAATCAGGAACAGGCCAAGTCCGAAGAAGGCGGTGAAGATGAGGCCGATTACGGTATCGGTCTTCAGACCGCTGCGCGACGACAGGAACAGCATGGCCGCCGCTGCCAGCCCGCCCGACAGGAACGCCCCCAGAGCAAAGGGCAGCCCAAGAATGTAAGCCCCCGCCACCCCCGGCACCACGGAATGGGACAGCGCGTCACCGATCAGCGACCAGCCTTTCAGCATCAGGTAGGCCGACAGAAACCCGCAGACCCCTCCGACGAGGGCCGAAACCCACATGGCGTTGGTCATGTAAGCATAGGCGAAGGGCTCAAACATCGGGAGTATTCGCCGGGGTCTGCAGCTTGTGAAAAGGAGCGCGTTCCGCGCAAGCCTTTTGTCTCACCGCTTTGCGTGAAGGACGCAAAGCGGTTCGGTGGCCTTTGGCGGGGATGCTTGGGCCGCTGTGAAAGGCCGGCCCGGTCACTTGTCGCCCTTCCGGCCATATTGCACGAAGGGGCGTTCGTCATCGGTGATGATCCGCACCTCACGCGCGTCTTCGTCATCGTGCAGGTCGGTGCCGCCGAGGGTGAAGTGGCGCAGGACACCGCCGAAGGTGCGTTCAAGATTGTCGCGGGTGAAGATCGTGTCAGTCGGGCCGTGGGCGAGGACGGTGCCTTTCACCAGGATCGTCCGGTCACAGAATTCGGGGACGGAGCCTAGGTTGTGGGTCGAGACCAACATGACATGGCCCTCATCCCGCAAGGTGCGCAGAAGGGCGACGATCTGGTCTTCGGTCGTCACATCGACGCCGGTGAAGGGTTCGTCCAGAAGGATGATCCTGCCTTCCTGTGCCAGGGCGCGGGCCAGAAAGACGCGTTTTTTCTGGCCGCCCGAAAGTTCGCCGATCTGGCGGTGGCGCAGGTCGGTGAGGCCAAGGCGCGCGAGGGCCTCATCCACCTTGGCGCGGTCGCGGGCGGAAGGGCGGCGCAGAAAGCCCATGTGGCCGTAGCGGCCCATCATCACCACGTCTTCGACCAGAACGGGAAAGGACCAGTCCACCTCCTCGGCCTGGGGGACGTAAGCCACCAGGTTCTGGCGCAGCGCCTCGCGGACCGGCATGCCCAGCAGGCGGATCCGGCCCGAGGCAAGTGGCAGAAACCCCATGATCGCCTTGAAAAGCGTCGATTTCCCTGCCCCGTTCACGCCCACCAGCGCGGTGATCGTGCCTTTGGGGATGGCAAAGCTGGCGTCGCGCAGCGCGGTCACGCCGGTGCGGTAGGTGACGGTCACCCCTTCGGCGAGGATGCCGCCGCCTGCCGTATCCTCGGCCCTTGCCGCCGCTGCGTCGCGCATCGCGTTTCCTTCAGTTCGCCGCCGGGGTCAGACCCCGGGTGATGGTTTCCGTCGTCACCCGCAGCAGATCCAGATAGGTCGGCACCGGGCCGTCGGCCAGACTGAGGCTGTCAACATAAAGTACCCCGCCAAAGGCCGCCCCGGTTTCACGGGCAACCTGTTCGGCCGGATCGGACGACACCGTGCTTTCGCAGAACACCGTGGGAATGGCATGGTCGCGCACCCCGTCGATCACCGCCTGCACCTGACGCGGTGAACCTTGGGCATCGGCATTGATCGGCCACAGGTAAAGTTCCCTAAGGCCAAGATCGCGGGCGAGGTAGCTGAACGCACCTTCACAGGTGACCAGCCAGCGGTTGTCCTCTGGCAAGGCGGCAAGCTGGTCACGCAGCGGACTGATGGCAGCTTGCAGCCGGTCTTTGTAGGCGGCGGCATTGGCGGCATAGGTGGTCGCATTCGCGGGATCGGCAGCCGTTAACGCGGCCACGATATTGTCGACGTAGATCAGCGCGTTCGTCAGGCTCATCCACGCGTGCGGGTTTGGCTTGCCCTCATATTCGCCGTCCGTGATCGGGATCGGGGTAATCCCGTCGGTCAGTGTCGCCGATGGCACATCGCCCATGTTCGACAGGAACTGTTCGAACCAGCGTTCCAGGCCAAGACCGTTCCACAGGATCAGATCGGCGTCTGACGCGGCGACGATGTCTTGCGGAGTGGGTTCATAGCCGTGAATCTCGGCCCCGGGTTTGGTGATCGACACCACGTCTACCCCGTCCCCCGCCACATTGCGGGCCATGTCGGCGATGACCGTAAAAGTGGTGACGACCTTGAGCCGGTCCTGCGCGAAGGCCGTCAGCGGCATCAAGGTCAGGCTGAGGGTCAAAAGCAGGGAACGGCGGGCAATGAGCAACACGGAAGCCTCTTTGATATGGATGCGGGAAGTCTAAATGTAAATGAGAACTATTTGCAAGTAGGCAAGACGCGACACCGGCTTTTTTTCGCGCCGCCTGTTTACGTCTCCCGTTTAAGTCGCCCGCTCAAGTCGCCCGGCGGACTATCGCGTCAGCTCTGTCATCACGGTGGCGGCGGTGGCGGGATCGCCCCGCTCAACCGCGTCGATCAAGGCGTCGTACTGGGCGCTGTGCAGGTCGGCCAAGCCACCTTCGGGCGCAAGCTGGTCGCCCGTCAGACGGGCCAGCACGCTGACGGCCACGCCAAATTCCAGGATGGCCGACGAGGCGCGCAGGAACGGATTGCCGGATGCTTCGGCCACGATGCGGTGAATTTCGAATTCGGCGATGGCAAAGGGTTCGGGCTGGTGCGCCATCACCATGCGCTGCTTTTGCCAGTAGTGCAGCAGGCGGACATGTTCCGCCTCACGGTTCTGGGCGGCCTGACGGGCGGCCTCGACCTCCAGGCTTTGGCGCACGGTCCGGAACGCGGCGAGGAAGGCGGGCGGTGGCCCGCTTTCCAACTTCCACGCCAGGACCTGCCGGTCAAATAGGTTCCATCGCGACTGGGGCAGGACACGGGTCCCCACCTTGGCGCGGGCTTCGACCAGGCCCTTGGCCTCAAGGGTTTTCAGCGCCTCGCGCAGCACGGTCCGTGACACGCCGAAGCGGTCGATCATCTCGGCGTCGCCGGGCAGGTTTGACCCGACGGGCATGTCCCCCGCCACGATGGCCCGACCCACTTCATTGATGACGTAGGAATGGAAGTTCCGCGCCGCCTGCCGTCCGGCGAGCGTTCGGATCAGGCTTCCGGGTTCGCTCATGTCATCAGGTCCAACGGCGTTAGGGTCTTCGTGATCCGGCCCGGAAGACCAGCCGCTGCAGCACGATGAACATAAACAAAAGCACGCCGACCACAATCTTGGTCCACCAGCTGGACAAAGTTCCGTCAAAGACGATGTAGGTCTGCACCAGTCCTTGCAGCATCACCCCGATGAAAGTGCCCGCAATAAAGCCGTAGCCACCGGTCAAGAGCGTGCCACCGATGACGACAGCAGCGATGGCGTCTAGTTCAACCCCAAGCGCGTTCAGGGAATACCCGGCCGAGGTGTACAGTGAGAAGACCACCCCGGCGAGGCCCGCAAGTGCCGAGGACAGCGCATAGATCGTGATCGTGGTGCGCGCGACCGGCACGCCCATCAGCGCGGCGGACGTTTCAGACCCGCCAAGTGCATAGACGTTGGACCCAAAGCGCGTCCGATGCGCCAGAAGGATGGCGACCGCAAACACCGCCAGCATGATCAGGCCGACCACGGTCAGCCGGCCGCCGCCGGGCAGCAGGATATAGCTTTTGGAGATGGTCGAATAAAACTCATGCTGGATGCCGATGCTGTCGGGCGACAGAACCGATGCCCCTCCCCGCGCAAGAAACATGCCCGCGAGGGTGACGATGAAGCTGGGCACCTTCAGGTAATGGATCGCCGCCCCCATGATTGCCCCGAACCCGCCCGCAACAACCAGCGCCACCGCGAAAGCCAGCAACGGGTGCAGGTTCAGCCACATGATCAGGGCCGCGACAAGGACGGTGGTAAAGCCGATGACCGCGCCGACCGAAAGGTCGATCCCGCCTGACAAGATGACAAAGGTCATGCCGACCGAGGCGATGCCAAGGAAGGCATTGTCGGTCAGGAAGTTGCCCAAAACGCGGGTGGACAGCATCCCGGGGTGTTGCAGCACCGCCAGCATGTAGGCGAAAAGGAAGATCAGGGTGGTGGCCATCAAGGGCCGCATGCTGCGGGTCATTGCGGGGTTCCGGTCTTGGCACGGGTCACGGTCGGTCGGCGACGGAACGCCTGCGCCATCAGCGGCGATTGCAGCACAAGAATCACGATGATGACGGCAGACTTGACCACCAGGTTGAACTGCGGGCTGAAGCCTGAAATCAGGATGCCGGTGTTCATCGCCTGAATGATCATCGCTCCCAGCACCGCCATGGGGATGGAAAACCGCCCCCCCATCAGCGAGGTGCCACCGATGACCACGGCAAGGATCGCGTCCAGCTCCAGCCACAGACCGGCGTTGTTGGCGTCAGCGCCACGGATGTCGCCGGCAACGATCAGCCCGGCGATGGCGGCGCAGAAGCCCGCGAAGGTGTAGACGATGAGAAGAAGCGCATTGGCCGACAGTCCGGCAAAGCGCGCGGCAGAGCGGTTGACCCCTACCGCCTCGACAAGAAGGCCAAGCGCGGTGCGGCGGACAATCAGGGTCGCCGCGATCATCAGGACAAGAGCAATGATGACCGGCATGGGAAAGCCAAGGAAAGACCCCGTGCCAATGAAGATAAGGACCGGATCGGCGAAAGTGACGATGGTGCCTTCGGTGATCAGTTGCGCAAGGCCGCGCCCCGCGACCATCAGGACCAGCGTGGCGATGATCGGCTGAATCTCCAGCACGGTCACCAGAACCCCGTTCCACAGACCGCACAGCAGCCCCGCTGCAAGGGCCGCTAGAACGGCGACCGGGGCCGAAACCCCGTTGGTCACCAGAACCGCCGCCACCGCGCCGCTGATCGCCATCACCGCACCGACCGACAGATCGACGCCCTTGGTCGCGATAACCGCCGTCATGCCGATGGCCAGGATGGCAACCGGTGCGCCACGGTTCAGAACGTCGATCAGGCTGCCGAAAAAGCGGCCATCTTGCCAGGTGACGTTAAAGAATCCGGGGAAAAGCAGCCAGTTGACCACCAGAACCGCCGCCAGCGCAATCACTTGCGGGCGGGTGAAGAAGGTCAGGATCGGGCGCGGGCTTGGGTTTGGTGGCAGGCTTGCGGGCCGCAGATCGGCTGTCGGGCGGGTCACGGGCGCACCTCTTGAAGGGCGGTGGACGGCGTTCCGGCGATGGCCTGCACGATGGCATCGGGGGCGATGGCGTCACCGGTCAGTTCGGCCACCATCTCGCGGTCGCGCATCACGACGATGCGGTTGGAATAGGCCACCACTTCGTCAATCTCGGAGGAGATGACGAAAAGCGCCAGCCCCTCTTCCCGCAAACGGTTGATGGTGCGGACAATTTCGGCATGCGCGCCGACGTCGATGCCGCGCGTCGGTTCATCCAGAATCAGGAAGGTGGGGTCGATGGCCAGCCAGCGGGCCAGGATCACCTTTTGCTGGTTGCCGCCCGACAAAAGCTTGACCGGCATGTCGTGGTTTGCGGCGCGGATATCCAGCGCCTCGGCGTAGCGTCCGGCAAGCTCGATCTGGTCATCACGGTTCAGCGCCTTGAACCAGCCCAGCTTGGCCTGCAGTGCGATGATGATGTTCTCCCGGACCGACAGATCGCCAAAGATCCCGTCCAGCTTGCGATCTTCCGGGCAAAAACCAAAGCCCGCCGCCACGGCCTGCGCCGGATTGCGGATGGATACGGTCTTGCCGTCGACCTCGAACGTCCCGCCGTCCGCAGCATCGACGCCGAACATCATGCGCGCGACTTCCGTGCGCCCCGAGCCAAGCAAACCCGCCACGCCGACCACCTCGCCCTCATGCACGGTCAGGTCGAACGGGGCCATGCCCTTTCGGCCGATGTTGCGAAACTGCACCCGAACCGCACCGCGCGCCGCCCCGGAAAGCGAGGAGGGATGATGTTCGAACGCCACATCCTTGCCCAGCATCATCCGCACCACATCCGTGGTGTTGAGCGTGTTCAGCGCCTGGGTCGACACCTTCTTGCCGTTGCGCAGGATGGTGACACGGTCGGCCACATCAAAGACCTGATCCAGAAAATGCGTGATGAAGATGATGGCCAACCCCTTGGCCTTGAGGCCGCGGATCACGTCGAACAGGCGCTGCACTTCGGTGCGGTCAAGGCTGGCGGTCGGCTCATCCAGGACAAGGACCTTGCCCGAAAGTTCAACCGCGCGGGCGATGGCGACGATCTGCTGCACGGCGACGGAGAATTCGGACAGTTCGGCGCGCACGTCGATATCAAGGCCATAACCGGCCATCAGCTGGCGCGCCTGCGCCTCAATCTCGGCGCGGCGGACAAGGCCGAAACGGGTGGGCTGGCGGCCAAGGAAAAGGTTTTCCGCGACGGACCGGTTGGGCAGCAGGTTCACCTCCTGGTAGACCGTACCAATGCCATAGCCTTGACCGTGCAGGGGATCGCGCAAGGTGATCGGCTGGCCATCCAGCAGCAATTCGCCTGCGTCAGGCTGGTAGGCCCCGGTCAGGATCTTGATCAGCGTCGATTTTCCTGCGCCATTTTCGCCCAGAAGCGCATGCACCTCACCGGGCATGGCCGCGAAATCAACGGTATCCAGCGCCCGGTGCTGGCCGAAGATCTTGACGATGCCGCGTGCTTCAAGAACCGGCTGGTCGGTCACCACTGCCTCCCTTCCCCTTTTTCGTGTCACTGTCCGCTTATCGCGCGGATAAAGCAATTCCGCCGGGCGAAGGTGCGATGCCTTCGCCCGGCGGTGGTCCTGGCGGGGAGGAAACTAGTAGCCAAGACCTTTGCGACGGTCGTATTCACCCTGCGGATCATCAGCCGGGGTATACAACTTCGACTCCGTGATGATGAACTTCTCGGGCACGGTGCCGGCGTTCAGATAGGCGTCCAGCGCGCCGAAAGCCGGGCCTGCCATGTCGGGCGTCAGCTCGACGGTGGCATTTGCCTCACCGGCGACCATCGCGGCGAAGATATCTGGCACCGCGTCGATCGACACGACGAGGATGTCCGTGCCCGGCTTGAGGCCTGCATCCTTGATCGCCTGGATCGCACCAACGGCCATGTCGTCGTTGTGGGCATAAACGGCGCAGATGTTGGCCCCGCCACCTTCGGCCTTCAGGAAGCCTTCCATCACTTCCTTGCCCTTGGACCGGGTGAAGTCACCGGTCTGGCTGCGGATGATGGCAAGGTTGGCTTTGCCGGCCAGCGCCTCTTCAAAGCCCTGCTTGCGGTTGATTGCGGGTGACGATCCGACGGTGCCCTGCAGTTCCACCACGTTGCACTGCTTGTCTGCGACCGTATTCACCAGCCATTCGCCAGCGACGCGGCCTTCCTTGACCTGATCGGACGCAACCGAGGTCAGGTACAAGTCTTCCGGCCCTTCAATGCCGCGGTCGAGAAGGACGACGGGAATGTTGGCTTCCTTGGCTTCGGTCAGAACTTCTTCCCAGCCTGTGGCCACGACCGGGGCAACCAGGATCGCGTCCACTCCTTGCGCGATGAAGCCGCGGATCGCCTTGATCTGGTTTTCCTGCTTTTGCTGGGCGTCGGCAAACTTGAGGTCGATGCCCAATTCCGCCGCGACCGCTTTGGTCACGCTGGTCTCGGCTGCGCGCCAACCGGATTCCGACCCGATCTGCGAAAAGCCGATGACCTTGCCCGTAAGACCTTCGGCATAGGCTGTCGAAAGCAGCAGACCGCTAAGACCCGCGCCAAGCGCGAGGGTTTTGAAAACATTCATGATTTTCCTCCCTATGGAAATCTTGACCACTCTCCTCAGGTGGCTGCGGCGACGTTATCAAAAGTATTACTATATGCAAGAAGTCTGTTCACAGCCCTGTGTGGGCCGTGGATGCAAGGGTGCTGCACATGCGGCATGTTCTGGTGAAAAACCGGGAATTCCCCTGCCCTTTCAACCCCCGCTTCACCTGCTGCGGCGCGGCGCAACCTGGATATGAACGGTCAGGACAGCGCGGGGGTAAAGTCGAGCTGCATCTGGTGGCAGTAGATTTGGCCGGGCCGAAGATCGGCTACGGGGAAATGCGGGCGGTTTGGCGAATCAGGGAAGCGCTGGGTTTCCACCGCAAAGCCCGCAAAACGCCGGTAGCGCGCGCCGGATTTGCCAGGCGTGCCGTCAAAATGCGCGCCCGTATAAAGCTGGACGCCGGGTTCCGTGGTCGCCAGCCGCATCCTGCGACCCGAGCTTGGATCGACCGCTTCAAGGCAGGGGCGCAGGCCGTTGGCATCAAGCGGGGCGGAAAGGCACAGGTTGTGGTCAAACCCGTCCGGCCCAGGCATCTGCGCCCCGATGGCACGCGGGGTGCGGAAGTCAAACGCGGTGCCGATGACCGAAAGCACCTCACCCGTGGGGATCAGGCGGTCATCGACGGGCAGGTAGAACCCCGCCTCAACCTGCAGATGCTGGGCCAGCACGTCGCCCGACCCCTGCCCCGCCAGGTTGAAATAGGCATGGTTCACCAGGTTGATCACGGTTGGCGCGTCGGTGTGGGCGGTCATCTCGATGGTCAGCGCGGCACCTGCCAGCCGGTAGGTAACTTGCGCCTTCAGCGCGCCGGGATAGCCCATCTCACCATCGGCTGCGGAGGTGGAGAGGGTCACATGCGTGTCTGATTGGCTGTCGATCCGCCAATGCTTGCGGTCAAAGCCTTGCACGCCGCCATGCAGATGCTGCGCGCCTTCGTTCTGGTCCACCTGCACGGGCTGCCCGTCCAGAATGAATTGCCCGCTCGCAATACGGTTGGAATAGCGCCCGCAGGTGGCCCCAAGATAGCCGCCCTGCCCGGCCAGATCGTCCAGCCTGTCATGACCCAACACGATATCGGCCAGCACGCCGCTGCGGTCAGGCACCCAAAGCTGCGCCAGCCTTGCGCCGTAGGTCAGCACGACGATCCGTAAGCCCCCCGACCCGGTCAGCGTCACCGACTGCACATCCGTGCCGCCGATCTGCCCAAGCGCTGTGATCTTGGCCATGAGATGTCCTTTTTCTGGGGGCTTAAGATTCCTGGGGGGCTTCAGGCGTTCCAGTCCTGCGGCAGCAGGGCGGCGGGCAGGTTTTGATAGGCGACGGGGCGCAACCAGCGGCGGATTGACAGCGTGCCGACCGATGTCGCGCCAAAGTTGGTCGAGGCGGGGTATGGCCCGCCATGCACCTGGGCATCCACCACCTCAACCCCGGTCGGGAAACCGTTGGCCAGCACCCGGCCTGCCTTGCGCTCCAGGATCGGCAGCAGGGCACGACCAAGGTCGGTGTCGGCGTCATCCAGATGCAGGGTACAGGTCAGCTGACCCTGCAGGCTGTGGGCGATCTCATGCATCTCAGCCGCGTGGCGGACGCGGATCACGAGACCAAGCGGGCCGAACACCTCATCCGCGAGGGAATGATTGGCAAGCCAGTCCGTGGCGGACACTTCATACAGATAGGGCGTGGCGTTGCGCCCATCGCAGGTCGTCGTCAGCACCGCGCGCACGCCATTGCCTCCGGCGATCCGGTCACGCCCCGAGCGGTAGGCGTCAGCCATGCCATCGGTCAGCATGGTCTGGGGGGCGACGGGGGCAAGTGCTGCCTTGGTCGCGTCAACAAAGGCATCGGCATCCGCACCGTCGATCAGCACCGCAATGCCTGGGTTGGTGCAGAACTGGCCTGCGCCCATGGTCAGGGATGCGGCCCAGCCCTTGGCAATCGCCTCACCGCGCGCGGCGACGGCGGCGGGCAAGAGGAACATCGGGTTCACCGACCCCAGCTCACCGAAGAAGGGAATGGGTTCGGGACGCGCCGCGCACAGGTTGTAAAGCGCGCGGCCCCCGGTCAGCGACCCGGTAAAACCGACCGCCTTGATCAGCGGGTGCTGCACCAGCGCCTCACCCACATCACGCTTGCCGCCTTGCACCAGGCTGAAGGTCCCCGCAGGCATCCCGCAGGAAATGATCGCGGCATGGATGGCCTGTGCCACCACCTCACCCGTGCCGGGGTGGGCCGAATGGCCCTTGACCACCACCGGACAGCCCGCCGCAAAGGCGCTGGCCGTGTCCCCACCCGCGACCGAAAACGCCAGCGGAAAGTTTGACGCGCCGAACACCGCCACCGGGCCAATGGGCCGCTGGATCAGCTTGAGGTCAGGGCGCGGAGCCGGTTGGCGGTCTGGCAGGGCGGCATCATGGCGGCGGTCAAGCCAGCCGTCCTGCAGGATATGGGCCGCGAACAGGCGCAACTGGCCGGTGGTGCGGCCGCGTTCGCCTTCCAGCCGTGCAACGGGCAGGCCGGTTTCCTGGGTGCCAATTTCGGTGATCTCTGCCCCGCGCGCGTCAATCTCTTCGGCGATGCGGATCAGGAACGCCGCACGCTCGGCCCGGGTTGTGGCGGCATAGGCCGGAAAAGCCGCCTCAGCCGCCAGACAAGCCGCATCGACATGCGCCGGCGTGCCCACCGCAAAGTCATGCGACGGCCCATGGGCGGGGGTTGAGGCGAAGGTCTGGGCATGGCCCACCCATTCGCTTGCGATCAGGTGTTTTCCGGTCAACATGGATAGGTCCTAAAAATGAAAGGCGTCAGTCACATCGCGGCGGCCAAGGGTCATGGCGTCCGCGACATGGATCATCGGCGCAAGGTCAACGTCGCTGGTGCCTTGGGCGACAAGGTCAGCCATCCGCGCATAAAGGGCGGGGTATTCGCCCATGATGTCGGCGCGGCCAGACACTGCTTTGCCGTCCAGTTCCAGCACATTGCCGCCCATCCGCAGGGCAAGCTGGCCTTGCGGGGTGTCAACCTCGATGTCCCAGGTCTGCGGACCGGTCTGCCGCCAGTCAAAATCGGCGGTGACCCCGCCGCTGAAGGCAAGCTGCGCCGCGATGGGGGTCTGGCGGTTGGCCGGAAAGGTCAGCGTGGCACCCGTCAGGTGGACGGGGGCGGGCAGGATATCCGTCAGGATCGACAGCGCGTTGATGCCGGGATCAAAGACGCCCATTCCGCCGGGTTCAAACACCCAGTCCTGACCGGGGTGCCATTTGCGAACATCCTCACGCCAGGTAATATGCGCGCGGGTGACGGTCTTGTCTGCAAGCCAGGCCTTGGCCGGGGCCACCGCCTGCGCCATCCGGCTGTGCCAGGTGGCGTAAAGCGTCAGGCCCTTGGCATCGGCCATGGCTTTCAGGGTGCGCACCTCAGCCAGCGTGGCACCCGGCGGCTTTTCCAGCATCACATGCCGCCCGGAGTTGAGCGCCGCCTCGGCCGCGTCAAAGCGGGGCACGGGGGGCAGGCAAAGCGACACCACCTCAACCTCAGGGTGCGCGGCAAGGGCTGCGTCCAGCGTGGTGTAGGCGGGCACGCCCGGCACACTGCCCTTGCGGGATACGGTGCAGACCAATGTGAAGGCATCACTGGAAGCCAGGGCCGGAACATGCTGATCCACAGCGATTTTTCCGATACCGACCAGACAGACAGCGCGCTTGGTCATCAGTGGCTTTCCCGTGCCACGGCATTGCCCCGGCAGCCGATCAGAAAGTCCATGTCCGCCCCCTTGTCCGCGCCTTCGACATGGTCGTGATACAGTTTCGCATAGCCGCTGGTCGGCGGTTCGATCGGCGGTTTCCACGCGGCCAGGCGGGCGGCCAGCTCAGCCTCGGGGATGTCCAGATGCAGGCGGCGGCCCGCCACATCCAGTTCGATGAAATCACCCGACCGCACCACGGCAAGGGGGCCGCCGCGCGCAGCCTCGGGGCTGGTGTGCAGGACGACCGTGCCATAAGCCGTGCCCGACATACGCGCGTCAGAGATGCGGACCATATCAGTGATGCCCTTGCGCAGCACCTTGGGCGGCAGGCCCATATTGCCAACCTCGGCCATGCCGGGATAGCCGCGCGGGCCGCAGTTCTTCAGCACCATCACGCAGGTCTCATCAATATCAAGGCTCTCATCCTCGATCCGGGCCTTGTAGTCGTCGATGTCTTCGAACACGACCGCGCGGCCCCGGTGCTGCATCAGCGCAGGTGTCGCCGCAGACGGTTTCAGCACCGCGCCATCCGGGGCAAGGTTGCCCTTGACCACCACGATGCCGCCCGACTGGGTCAGAGCCTTGTCGGCGGGCAGGATCACATCGTCATTGTCGATGCGGGCGGGCTGGACATCGTCCCAGATCGCGCCGCCGCTGACGGTCAGCGCGTCGCGTGCCAGAAGGCCCGCTTCACCCAGCCGCTTGATGACGGCGGGGATGCCGCCAGCATAGAAAAACTCTTCCATCAGGTATTTGCCTGACGGCATGAGGTTGACGATGGTCGGCACGTTGCGGCCCCATTCGTCCCAGTCGTTCAGCGTCAGGGGGATGCCGACGCGGCCCGCGATGGCCAGCAGGTGGATCACGGCATTGGTTGACCCACCGATGGCCGCGTTGGTGCGGATCGCGTTCATGAAGGCGTCGCGGGTCAGGATGTCGGACGGTTTCAGATCATCCTTCACCATCTGCACGATGCGCCGCCCGGTCAGATGCGCCATCACGCGGCGGCGTGAGTCCACCGCCGGGATCGCTGCGTTGCCGGAGAGGGTCATGCCGAGGGCTTCGACCATGGAGGCCATGGTGGACGCGGTGCCCATGGTGTTGCACGAGCCGGGGGAGCGGCTCATCGACGCCTCGGCCTCAACGAATTCTTCCGCCGTCATCTCGCCAGCCTTCACAGCCTCAGAGAATTTCCACAGGTGGGTGCCAGAGCCGACCCGTTCCCCCCGGAAGTATCCGTTCAGCATCGGCCCGCCACTGACCATGATCGTCGGCAGGTCGCAGCTTGCAGCCCCCATCAGCAAGGATGGCGTGGTCTTGTCGCAACCCACCAGACAGACGACGCCGTCCATCTGCTGACCACGAATGGTTTCTTCAACCGCCATGGCGGCAAGGTTGCGGAACATCATGGCTGTGGGGCGAAAGCCGGATTCGCTGACGCTGAAGACGGGGACGATGACGGGGAAGCCGCCCGCCTCATACACCCCGTGCTTCACCCGTTCGGCAAGATCGTTCAGATGCGCGTTGCAGGGGTTCAGCTCACTGAACGTGTTCAGAATCCCGATGACTGGGCGACCATCGAACAGGTCGGCGGGCAGCCCTTGGTTCTTCATCCAGCTGCGGTGATAGATCGCGTCCTTCGACGTGCCCGCGAACCATTCCTGTGAGCGCAGTTTGCGGGGCCATGTGGCGGGTTTGAAGGTCATGCTGGCCTCTTACAGGGGGTGAACTTGGGTCGCGCCTGCGGCTTTGGGCGCGAAGGTCAGGGCGTTGCGCAGGGGCTGGCCGAAATCGGGGGCCTCAATCTCGAACACATCGCCCGCCTCGGTCTTGATGCCATCGGCATAGGACAGGGTGGCGGTGCCGAAGAAATGCACATGCAGATCGCCGGGCTGGCGGAAGAGGTCATACTTGAAATGGTGATGCTCAAGGTTGGCGATGGTGTGGGACATGTTCGCCTCACCCGACAGGAACGGCTTTTCCCACAGGGTCTTGCCGCCGCGCAGGATGCGGCTGGTGCCGCGCAGGTCGGCGGGCAGGTCACCGACCAGAATCTCCGGCCCGTAGGACGCCACGCGCAGTTTGGAGTGGGCGAGGTAGAGGTAGTTCACCCGTTCGACCACATGATCGGAAAACTCATTGCCCAAGGCCCAGCCGATCCGGTGGGGCGTGCCATCTGGACCGATCAGATAGAGGCCCGCAACCTCAGGCTCCTCTCCGCCGTCTTCGGCGCAGGCGGGGGCTTCAAGGGCGGCACCGGGGGCCACGGCGGCATGGCCGTTGCCCTTGTAGAACCATTCCGGTTGCGCACCGATCTGGCCCTTGGGCGGACGCCCGCCCTCCAGCCCCATGCGGAACATCTTCATGCTGTCGGTCAGGGCCTCTGCCCCGTCAAGCTTGGCATGCATCGCATCACGGGCCGAGGCGCTGCCAAGGTGGGTCAGGCCCGTGCCGGTAAGGTGCAGGTGTGCGGGGTCGGGGTGGCTGACCGGCAGCGCAAAGCGGGCGCTTGTCAGATCGACCGTGTCGCCAAGGCCACGGCGGGCCACTTCGGCGGCCAGCCCCTGCCCCGCTGCAATCGCCGCATTGGCCAGATCGTAGACCGAGGTTGCACCCCGCACCACTCGAGCCTCGGCCCCTGTCCGGGCCACGACCCCCACGCCCAACACCGTCGAAAGATGCATTGCTGCTGTCACTTGTCCTGCCTCACTTGTTCTTGTTGTAAACGTCAAAGATCACGGCGGCCAAAAGGACCAGGCCCTTGATCATCTGCTGATAATCAATCCCGACCCCCAGGATCGACATCCCCATGTTCATGACACCCATGATCAGCGCCCCGATCACCACGCCGATTATCTTGCCCGATCCGCCCGCCATGGCCGCGCCGCCGATGAAGACGGCGGCAATCGCGTCCAGCTCAAACCCGGTGCCGGCCTTGGGCGTGGCACTGTTGAGGCGCGCGGTGACCATCATCCCGGCAAGGGCGGCCAGCATCCCCATGTTGACGAAGCAGAAGAACACCAGCCGTTCAGTGCGGATGCCTGACAGCTTGGCCGCCTTTTCATTGCCGCCAACGGCATAGATGCGGCGGCCCTGCACGGTGTTTTCGGTGAAGAAGGCGTAGATCACGGTCAGGATCGTCAGCACGATCAGCACATTCGGCAGCCCGCGGAAGGATGCCAGCTGAAACCCCACGAACCCAACCGCCGCCGCGACAATCGCGGTGCGGCCCCAGAACAGGCCGGTGGGTTCCGGTATCACCCCAAACTCCACGTCCCGACGCCGGGCGCGCAGGCCGATCCAGACGATCACCCCGATGGCCAGCGCGGTGATGATCAGCGTCAGGCCATGCGGTTTCATCAGCCCCGTGGGGTCCGGGATAAAGCCCGAGGACATGGCCTGAAACGACTTCGGAAACGGCCCGATGTTCTGGCCGCCCAGCAGCAGCAACGTCGCCCCGCGCAGGATCATCATCCCCGCCAGCGTCACGATGAAAGACGGGATGCGCCAGAAGGCCACCCAATAGCCCTGCGCCGCCCCGATCACCCCGCCGACGATCAGCGTCAGCACGATCACCACCGGCACCGGCAGATCAAGGTCCACCGTCAGCCAGGCCGCGACGGCACCAGTGAAGGCCGCGACTGACCCCACCGACAGGTCGATATGGCCCGCCACGATGATCAGCAGCATGCCCAGCGCCAGGATGATCACATGGCCGTTCTGCAGGAAGATGTTAGTGATGTTCGGCGCTTGCAGGAACATCGGCTTGCCTTGGGCCGAGACCAGGATGGAAAACAGCACCACGATGGCGACCAGCGCCAAGAGCATCCCGTTTTCGCGCAGATGCCCGGCCAGCGCGCTTTGCTTTTGGTCCGCCATTCAGGCCGCCCTCCCCACATCTTTTACAATCAAGGCCATGATCTTTTCCTGGCTTGCCTCAGCGCGGGGCAGTTCGCCCACGATCCGGCCTTCGTTCATCACATAGATCCGGTCACACATGCCCAGAAGTTCCGGCATTTCAGAGCTGATCATCAGGATCCCCCGGCCCGCTTCGGCCAGGTCCTTCATGATGGTGTAGATTTCGAACTTCGCGCCCACGTCGATGCCCCGGGTGGGTTCATCCAGGATCAGAAGGTCAGGGTTGGTGAACAGCCATTTCGACAGCACCACCTTCTGCTGGTTGCCGCCCGACAGGTTCACCACCTTTTGCTGGACGCCGGGGGTGCGGATGGCAAGCTGCTTCCTATAGCCTTCGGCCACCTGCGCCTCACGCCGTTTGTTCAGGATCGACCGGGTGGCGATGCCGGCAAGGTTCGCAAGGCTGATGTTCTTCAGGATCGGTTCATCCAGGATCAGGCCAAGCGCCTTTCGGTCTTCGGTCACATAGGAAATGCCTGCATCAATGGCCTTGGTGACGGTGGACACATCCACCACCTTGCCATGCATCTTGACCGTTCCCGCATGGCCCTTGCCATAGCTGCGCCCGAAGATCGACATCGCCAGTTCGGTGCGCCCGGTGCCCATGAGGCCCGCGATGCCCACAATCTCACCCTTGCGGACGTTCAGGGATACGCCCTTGATCATCTGCCTGCCGGCCTGTTCGGGGTGCATGCAGGACCAGGCGTCCACCTCGAACAGCACCTCGCCCGGGTTGGGGGTGCGTTCGGGGTAGCGGTGCGCCATGTCGCGGCCCACCATGTCGCGGATGATGCGGTCTTCGGAAATCTCGGCCTTGGTCAGGGTCGATACCGCAGCACCATCGCGGATCACGGTGATCCGTTCGGCGACGCGGGAAATCTCGTTCAGTTTGTGGCTGATGATGATCTGGGTGACACCTTGCGCCTTCAATTCCAGCATCAGGTCTAGCAGGCGATCTGCGTCCGCCTCCTGCAAGGCGGCGGTGGGTTCGTCCAGGATCAGCAGGCGCACGTTCTTCGACAGGGCTTTGGCAATCTCGATCAGCTGTTGCTTGCCGACGCCCAGCTTGCCCACCACTGCACTTGGCGGCTCATTCAGGCCAACGCGGCGGAGGAGTTCCCCAGTCTTCTGCATCGCCAGGGGCCATGAGATCACGCCATTGGCCGCCACCTCATTGCCCATGAACAGGTTCTCGGCGATCGACAGCAGCGGGATCAGCGCCAGCTCCTGATGGATGATGATGATGCCCTTTTCCTCGCTGTCGCGGATGCGGCGGTTGCGCAAGGGCGCGCCGTCATAGGTGATCTCACCTTCAAAGCTGCCATGTGGGTAGACACCCGACAGCACCTTCATCAGCGTGGATTTGCCCGCGCCGTTCTCACCGCAAATCGCGTGGATTTCCCCGGCTTCAACCGACAGGCTGACCCGGTCAAGCGCCTTCACGCCCGGGAAGACCATCGAGATCTCCCGCATGTCCAACAATGTTGTCATTTTTCCTCCACCCAGAAGGGGGAACCCGCCTGCACGGGAGCGGCACAGGCGGGGGCCCTTCGGATCAGCTTACTTCAGCTGATCGGCGGTGTAATAGCCCGAACCAACCAGAATCGCTTCGTAGTTGGTCAGGTTCACCGACACCGGCTCCAACAGGTAGGACGGAACCACTTTCACGCCGTTGTCGTAAGTCTCGGTGTCGTTGATCTGCGGCTCGGACCCTGACAGCACGGCATCGACCATGCCCACGGTGACCTTGGCCAGTTCGCGGGTGTCCTTGAAGACGGTCGAATACTGCTCACCGGCGATCATCGACTTGACCGACGGGATTTCGGCGTCCTGACCGGTGACGATCGGCATCGGCAGATCGCCCGACCCGTAGCCCACGCCCTTGACCGACGACAGGATGCCGATCGACAGCCCGTCATAAGGCGACAGCGCGCCATGCAGCTGCGTGCTGCCGTAGTTCGACGACAGAAGGTTGTCCATCCGCGCCTGTGCAACCGCACCATCCCAGCGCAGCGTGCCGACCACGTCCATGCCCATCTGGCCCGACGGAATGGCAATGGTGCCGTCGTCGATCAGCGGTTGCAGAACCGACATCGCGCCGTTGTAGAAGAAGAAGGCGTTGTTGTCGTCCGGGCTGCCGCCGAAAAGTTCGACGTTCCACGGCTTCACGCCCGCGAACCGTTCGTTCAGACCGGCCACCAGCGATTCCGCCTGCTGCACGCCGACCTTGAAGTTGTCAAAGGTGGCGTAATAATCGACCGAGCCGCTGTCGCGGATCAGCCGGTCATAGGCGATGATCTTGATGCCGGCGGCGGCCGCGTTGTCCAGCGCGTTCGACAGCGTGGTGCCGTCGATGGCGGCAATCACCAGCGCCTTGACGCCAGAGGTGATCATGTTTTCGATCTGCGCAAGCTGCGTCGGAATGTCATCCTCGGCGTATTGCAGGTCGGCGGTGTAACCGGCGTCGGTGAAGGCTTTCACCATCGACTCACCATCCGAAATCCAGCGGGACGAGGATTTTGTCGGCATCGCAATACCGACAATTCCCTTGTCCTGGGCGAAGGCAGGCAGCGCCGAAAGGGCGGCGGTGGTACCGGCAAGGGCCATAAGGCCACGGCGGGTCAAAATCATCTGTTTCCTCCCGATGATTATTGGTTTGCATCCGAAACAGGCACGATAACCGGACCAGTGACTACGGATGCGGCGCAGATTGCGCAGAAGTCACATATCTGTCAAATGCTGGATCAGCTTTAATTCATACCGGAATAGCCATGCTTTCGCCCCATGCCACGCTTGTTTCCCAGCTGCGCAAGCTGAAGCCGGCACAAGTGCGGCTACTGGCAGAACTTGGGCAGTCCGGCGCGCTTGGGCTGGCTGCCGCGCGGGTCGGGCTGACGCAACCCGCCGCCTCACGCCTGCTGACCGAGATGGAGGCGATGCTTGCCCTGCCGTTGCGCGAACGGCAGGGCCGCGGGTTGCGCCTGACCGCCGTGGGTGAGGCGCTGGCCCGCCGAGCCGCCCGCATCCAGCTTGAGCTGTCAGACGCCGCGCGCGAGATGGCCGAGGCCGCAACCGGCCTTGCGGGCGTGGTGCGGGTGGGCGCGGTCACCGGCCCTGCCCTCAGTCTGGTCCTTCCTGCCCTGACCGACCTGCAGCGTGCCCACGCCAATTTTCGGGCTGAGGTGACGGTAGCCACCTCAGTCCACCTTTGTGACCAGCTGCGCGACGGGGCGCTGGATTTTGCCCTTGCCCGGATTGGCCCCGGCGATACCCGGCTTCAGGCACAAGACCTCGCGGCCGAGCCGTTGTCGCTGGTTGTCCGCCGGGGCCATCCCTTGCTGCTGCAACCCCGGATCACGCAGGAAGACCTGCTGCGCCACGACTGGGTGATGGGCGAAGATGAGACGCTTCTGACCCAGACCGTCCTGTCCCGCCTGGCCGAGTTGCGCCTGCCGGTTCCGCGACGGCGAATTTCAACCTCATCCTTCTTGTTCACGCTGGCCCTGTTGAACCAGACAGACGCCATTGCCCCCCTCGCGACACCGGTTGTGGACAGCCTGTCCGGCAACCCCTCGGTGCCTTTCGTGTCACTGCCGATCGACCTGGGGCTGACCGTCGCCACATTCAGCATCGTGACGCGGGGCGGATCACAGCTGACGCCCTCGGCCCAACGGCTGGTTGATACGATCCTGCTGCTGGCGAAACCGGGGGCGGGTCAAACACAAGGTTAGCCCGCCGCATTGGGCAGAATGCGTCGGCATTCATGGGAAATGGTGCACCCGACAGGATTCGAACCTGTGACCTCTGCCTTCGGAGGGCAGCGCTCTATCCAGCTGAGCTACGGATGCGTTCCGCGCTGCATAGCCGAACGCGGGAGGGGTTTCAACGGCAAAGGCAGGGGCGCGCGCCACTGCACGCGCCGGCGCAACAGGGGGGCCGCAGGTGGCTATCCGATGCAAAGTCCGAGGCCCGAGTGTCAAGGAAATCGTGACTTATCCTGTCGTTCGGATTTTGCCACCCCACAGGTTTCGGGCGCGGTGGCGCTGCAGGCTGGGGCGCTTTTTGCCTTTTCCCCACATGATCGCGTCCCCCTGTCGGCTTCTGCCAAGGGTGACCTCTTCGCCGCGCAAGACACCGATGAACGGGCGGGCGGGTTCAGCAAATGAAGCCGTTGCTCATCCACTCCGACACTGTCGGTAACCGCGCCGGTGCGATGGATACCGCAGGCGCGCTGGCCTTTGCGGCCCGGTTCTAGCCGTCGCTGAACAGATCGTGGGCAAGCTCCAAAGCCGAGACCAGCTCGTCCACTTCCTCAACCGTGTTGTAAAGCCCGAACGAGGCGCGGCAGGATGCGGTGATGCCAAGTGTTTCCATCAATGGCATGGCGCAATGGGTGCCAGCCCGCACTGCGATCCCCCGCTTGTCGAGGATGGTGGAGATGTCATGCGCGTGGGCCGCCCCGTCCAGCGTGAACGAGAAGATCGCGCCTTTGGTGGGGGAATTGCCTTGCAGGTTCAGCCAGTTCAACCCGGTCAAGCGATCCCGCGCGTAGTCGCGCAAGACCCGTTCATGGGCGGCGATATTGGCCATGCCCAGACCCATCATGTAGTCCAGCGCCACGCCCAGCCCGATCTGCTGGACGATGCCGGGCGTGCCCGCCTCAAACTTCATCGGCGGGTCGTTCCAGGTGACACTGTCGCGGTGCACCTCACGGATCATGTCGCCACCGCCAAGGAAGGGGCGCATCTCGGCCTGCCGGTCGGCGCGGATGTAGATGGCACCCGATCCTGACGGCCCGTAAAGCTTGTGCCCGGTGATGGCGTAGAAGTCACACCCCAGCGCCTGCACATCGACCGGCATATGCACCGCGGCCTGGCTTCCGTCCACCAGCACAGGCACGCCCTTTTCGCGTGCGCCCCGGCAGATGGCGGTCACATCGACCACAGTGCCCAGCACGTTTGACATATGCGTCACCGCCACCAGCTTGGTGCGCGGACCGATGGCGTCAATCACGGCTTGCGGGTCAAGATCGCCGTTCGCGTCCACCTCAACCCATTTCAGCACCACCCCCTGCCGTTCGCGCAGGAAGTGCCACGGCACGATGTTGGCGTGATGCTCCAGCACGGACAGCACAATCTCATCCCCGGGACCCAGATGCGGCGCGGCCCAGCCGTAGGACACCAGATTGATCGCCTCGGTCGTGCCAGAGGTGAAGACGATTTCATCTTCGCTGGCCGCGTTCAGAAAGCGGGCAATGGTGCCGCGCACGCCCTCATACTTTTCGGTCGCAAGGTTGGACAGATAGTGCAAGCCACGGTGAACGTTGGAATATTCCTTGGAATAGGCCTGGGTCACCGCATCAATCACTACCTGCGGCTTCTGCGCCGATGCGCCGTTGTCCAGATAGACCAGCGGCTTGCCGTTCACCTGCCGCGACAGGATCGGGAAATCGGCCCGCACCGTTGTGACGTCATACATTGCCAAGGGCCCCCGGCCCCAAGATCAGGGTCAGCACCAGCACCAGCACCATAGCCAGCCCGACGCTTGCCACCAAAATCCCCCCCAGCACCGCCCCGCGTGAGGCGAAGCCGTGCAGTTCCGCGATAAAGCTGGTCGCCAGCCAGAAGAACAGCAGCAGGCCCACCAGACTGATGATCGCCGCCAGCGAGGGGGCAACAAGGAACACCACCAGCTGCAGCGCCTGCACGCCCAGCATGATCACCTGCAGCCAGACCACGACCAAAAGCGTATCCGGCAGGCTGCCCTTGCCACCCCAGGCCCGCCCGATCCGGAAGATCAACAGGACCGAGGCCGCCAGCACCAGCCATTGCACAACCGCCGCGCGCAGGGGGCTGGCCATCATGAACTGTGCCATCGGGTCATCCGTGGGCGGCAACAGGAGAAACCCCAGATGCATCAGCAGAGCGGAGGCAACCGCCATGAGAAGCAGCCCGATGGTCCGGGCCGGCAAGGGCACGCCAAGCGCCAACAAACTGCGCACGCTGGCGCGCGGATCTTCCAG
>JANPJU010000080.1:0-17693 GCA_031425675.1 Paracoccaceae bacterium
TGTTCGGCGCGCCCTTCGGGATCGCGTACATCTCGTTCTCATAGATCTGCCCGTCCCAGACGATCTGGAACGGCTTGCCCTCGGCGACGGCGGCGTTGAAGATCCGGCCGTTGTAGGCGGTGGACATCACCACTTCGCCATCGGCAAGGAGCTGCGGCGGCTGAGCGCCGGCTTCCCACCAGACGATGTCGGCCTTGATGGTGTCGAGTTTCGCGAAAGCACGGTCCACGCCTTCGGGTGTCGAGAGCGTGGCGTAAACCTCGGCTGCGGGAACGCCATCGGCCATCAGCGCGAATTCAAGGACCGCCTTGGCCCCCTTGCGCACGCCGCGCTTGCCGGGGAACTTCGTGGTGTCGAAGAAATCGGCTGCGGTGGTCGGCGCCTCGCCGGTGAACTTGGTGGTGTCATAGGCGTAGATCGTGGCCCAGATGTCGGTCGACACGGCACATTCGGTCACGGCGCCGGGCAGGAAATCATCCATCGCGGCGGTGCCATCGCTGCCTGCGGGCAGGATCGCCGGATCGATCACCTCAAGCACGCCTTCGTCGCAAAGACGGACGGCGTCGGCATATTCCAGGCTGGCGACGTCGATGGTGACGTTGTTCGCCTCGACCATGGCCTTGATCGGGGTGGCGGGGTTGTCGCTGTCGACCATGACGGTCGCGATGCCCGACGACGCGGTGAAGGGCTTGAGGTGCCCTTCGGTCTGAGCCGCCCCGTAGGCGCCTCCCCATGACATGACCGTGACGTCGGCACTGGCCGAGAACGCCATGCCGACAAGCGCGGTGGTCAGGATCAGAGTCTTCTTCATTGGCAGTCTCCCTGTTTCATTGGTTGGTGGTCGCGGGGGCCCAAGCAGACGGCCCCTTCAGTCGTCATCAAGGGTCAAGCGCGCGGGCGTCCTGGGGATGCCAGCCCACCTTGATCTTCTGGCCGGGGACAAGCTTCGTCTGCCCCAAGGTATTTCGCATCTTCATCACGAACTCATCCGATCCCGCCACGCGCAGCACGGCGCGCAGGATGTCGCCCATGTAGATCATCTCGACCACCTCGGCGTCCAGCGTATGCGCACCGGGGGGCATCATCTCGGGCTTGAACTCCACCCGTTCGGGGCGGATGGAGACCAGGGTCTGCTGGCCCTTTTCCTTGATGTTCACCGCCGTCGCGTCGATCAGCTCGCCGGTGCGGAGGCGGACAAGCGCCTTGTCCCCCGACAGCTCCTCGATCGTGCCGAGCAGCCTGTTGTTCTCGCCGATGAAGCCCGCGACAAAGCTGTTGTCGGGGCGTTCGTACAGGTCGGCGGGCGGGGCCAATTGTTGGATGCGGCCATCGTCGAACACGGCCACCCGGTCCGACATTGTCAGCGCCTCGCCCTGGTCATGCGTCACATAGACCACGGTGATCCCAAGGCTGTCGTGCAGGTGCTTGATCTCAAACTGCATATGCTCGCGCAGCTGCTTGTCCAAGGCGCCAAGCGGCTCGTCCATCAAGACCAGCGCCGGGTCGAAGACCAGCGCGCGGGCCAGGGCGATGCGTTGCTGCTGCCCGCCCGAAAGCTGGGCCGGGCGCCGGTTCAGGAAGGCGCCCATCTGCACCATGTCGAGCGCGCGGGTGATCTTTGCCTCACGGTCGGTTTTGGACATCCCCCGCACTTCCAGCGGAAAGGCCAGATTCTCGCCCACGGTCATGTGCGGAAAAAGCGCATAGTTCTGAAACACCATGCCGATCCCGCGCTTGTGCGGCGGCACCTGGTTGATCGGCCGGCCATCAAGCCGGATCTCTCCACTCGTCGCGGTCTCAAAACCCGCCAGCATCATCAGGCATGTCGTCTTGCCCGAGCCGGACGGACCAAGCATGGTCAGAAACTCGCCCTTGGCGATGGACAGGTTCAAGTCCTTCACTACAAGGCTTACGCCATCATAGCTTTTCTGGACATGCTCGAACACAACGAACTCAGCGCTTCGGGGCTCAACCGTCACCCGTGTCTCCCTGGTAAACTGGACGCTTTGCGCCTTCTTTTATGACTGGACTAAAGCGAAACCCCGCCATCATTGCAACGTGGAAATCTGCATTTGCCCAGTCAGACGTCAACTGCGGGAAAAACAGGCAGAATGGCTGTCCAGCGCTGGTCATTTGGACGGTAGTCTTCGCGAAGGCAGGTCGTCTTCCGGCGCGGCGGTCGAAAGCAAAGGACGCGGCACCCTTTGGGGTCCGCGTCCTGTGTCTTGTCCGGCAGGGCCTGGTGCGGATGAAAAGACTCGAACTTTCACTCCGGTTAAGGAACAGCGACCTCAACGCTGCGCGTCTACCAATTCCGCCACATCCGCACGTAGGCCCTGCCTTGGACGCCCGCTTACTAGCGGCAGTCACGGGCGATGAAAAGGGGGATTTTCAGCCTCCCCCAAGAAGACTGCGCCCGGCACCGCCTCAGCGGGTTAAGAAGATCATGAACGGCAGCCGTGCCGTCCTGGTGGCAGCCTGCGCGGCCCCGGTCCTTGTCGCACCTGACCTGACCGACATTCCACCGTTGCGGACCAAGCGGCAAAATGCGCGTCAGGGCGGCGCTGGCCTTCAGCACGGTGGTTGCAATTGCCTTGATCTTCGTCGCATCACTCCAGGACAGCAGGTTGCAGGATCTTCAGACGAACAGGGTCTTGACGCTGCAGACGGCGGAATTTCTGCCAAGCGGGGACTGCAGATGGAATGGCGGCAACTTCCCGGCCTCGCGCCCTATCTTGAGACGGTGGCGTCGATGGAATCGCATGTCGCGGCAATGAACGAGGGGCGCGCGGGTGAGGCGATCTGGCTGCTGGAGCATCCTGCGCTTTACACCGCCGGCACCTCGGCGCGGGCGGATGATCTGGTGCAGCCGGACCGCTTTCCTGTCTACCCCGTGGGGCGTGGCGGGCAGTACACCTATCACGGTCCCGGACAGCGGGTGATCTATTGCATGCTGGACGTGAAGGCGCGGGGCGGCGATGTGCGCTGCTTCGTGCGCGATCTGGAACGCTGGGTCATCGCCACGCTGGCCGAGTTCAACGTGACCGGGGAAATCCGTGATGGCCGGGTGGGTGTCTGGGTCCAGCGCCCCGACCGCCCTGCCCTGGATGGCACTCCCCGCGAAGACAAGATCGCCGCCATCGGCATCAAGCTGCGGCGCTGGGTCAGCTTTCACGGCATCTCGATCAACGTGGAGCCGGACCTGAGCCATTTCGACGGCATCGTTCCCTGCGGTATCAGCGACCATGGCGTGACCAGCCTTGTCGATCTGGGCCTGCCGGTGACCATGGCCGACCTTGACACCGCCCTCATGGCGACCTTCGACGGCGCCTTCGCCCGAAGCTGTGGCTGAAGCAATGGCTGAAGCCTGATCCGCTATCGGATGACACGCAGCGCCAAAGCTGCTGCGACCACGTTGCTATTGCATATCAGTGCCCTCCGCCCCCATGTTCCCGTCAAGGCGACGCCCCGGGGACAGGACCCCGTGCGCCAGCCCGGGACATATGAGGACACCATGACCAAGTTCATCCTTCTTGCCGCTGCTCTGGCCTCGCTTGGCCTGCCCGCCTTCGCGGCCGACCCGGCCGCGGGCGAGGAGACGTTCAAGAAGTGCAAGACCTGCCATTCCGTCGTCGCACCGGACGGGACCGAGATCCAGAAGGGTGGCCGCACCGGCCCGAACCTCTACGGCATCGTCGGCCGCCCCGTCGCGTCCGACCCGGACTTCAACTATGGCGATTCGCTGGCCGCCCTTGGCGCCACCGGTGCCGTCTGGGATGCGGCCAGCCTTGCGAGCTATACCGCCGACCCGGCAGCCTATCTGAAGGCGGCCCTTGGCGATGATGGCGCCAAGTCCAAGATGTCGTTCAAGCTGTCCTCGGGCAACGAGGATGTGGCGGCCTATCTGGACTCCGTCCGCTAAGCCACCGTCTCCTGGCAGTGCCGGAAGGGCGCGGTCCACGCAAGGGCCGCGCCTTTGCCTTGAGTGGGGCGATTGCCAAGGAGCGCAGTGCCTCCGCTGGCGCATCCCGCGGCGGATTTATCCCCCCTGCGTCAAACTCATACATTGCGACGTCCGCCATGGCCGGATAAAGACGGGGAACAATGGAACCGGACCGCCTGTTGCGCAGGTCAGGACGGTTGGAAAGACCAGACCAAGCGGGAGACGCCCATGGCAGACGCAGCCATCCACGGCCACGAACACCACCGACCGAATTTCTTCATCCGCTGGTTCATGTCGACGAACCACAAGGATATCGGGATCCTTTACCTCTTCGCAGGTGGTCTCGTCGGCCTGATCTCGGTTCTCTTCACCGTCTACATGCGGATGGAGTTGATGAACCCCGGAGTGCAGTACTTCTGCCAGGAGGGCCTGCGCTTTGCGGCCGATGCCGGTGCGACCTGCACGCCGAACGGCCACATCTACAACGTTACGATCACTGCGCACGGCATCCTGATGATGTTCTTCGTCGTGATCCCCGCGCTGTTCGGGGGCTTCGGCAACTACTTCATGCCGCTGCAGATCGGCGCGCCGGACATGGCCTTCCCGCGGATGAACAACCTGTCGTTCTGGCTGTTCATCGCCGGCACCTCGCTTGCCGTGGCGTCGCTGTTCGCCCCGGGCGGCGGTGGTGACCTTGGCACCGGCGCGGGTGTGGGCTGGGTGCTCTACCCGCCGCTCTCGACCACCGCCGAAGGCGGCTACGCGATGGATCTTGCGATCTTCGCCGTCCACCTGTCTGGGGCCTCGTCGATCCTTGGCGCGATCAACATGATCACGACCTTCCTTAACATGCGCGCGCCCGGCATGACGCTGCACAAGGTGCCGCTGTTCGCCTGGTCGATCTTCATCACCGCATGGCTTGTTCTGCTTGCCCTGCCGGTGCTGGCCGGCGCCATCACGATGCTGCTGACCGACCGCAACTTCGGCACCACCTTCTTCTCGCCAGCGGGCGGGGGTGACCCGGTCCTCTACCAGCACATCCTGTGGTTCTTCGGCCACCCCGAAGTCTACATCATCATCCTGCCAGCCTTCGGGATCATCTCCCAGGTCATCGCGACCTTCTCGAAGAAGCCGATCTTCGGCTACCTGCCGATGGTTTACGCCATGGTGGCAATCGGCGTCCTCGGCTTCGTCGTCTGGGCGCACCACATGTACACCTCGGGCATGTCGCTGACCCAGCAAAGCTACTTCATGCTGGCCACCATGGTGATTGCGGTGCCCACCGGCATCAAGGTCTTCAGCTGGATCGCCACGATGTGGGGCGGCTCGGTGGAGTTCAAGACGCCGATGCTCTGGGCCTTCGGCTTCCTGTTCCTCTTCACCGTCGGCGGCGTGACCGGGATCGTCCTGTCCCAGGCCCCGGTGGACCGTGCCTACCATGACACCTACTACGTCGTGGCGCACTTCCACTACGTGATGTCGCTTGGCGCCGTGTTCGGGATCTTCGCCGGGGTCTACTTCTGGATCGGCAAGATGTCGGGCCGCCAATACCCGGAATGGGCCGGCAAGCTGCACTTCTGGATGATGTTCATCGGCTCGAACCTCACCTTCTTCCCGCAGCACTTCCTGGGTCGCCAGGGGATGCCCCGCCGCTACATCGACTACCCGGAGGCCTTTGCCTACTGGAACTGGTACTCCTCGATTGGCGCGTTCCTCTCTGTCAGCTCTTTCGTGTTCTTCATCGGCATTGTGTTCTACACCCTTCTCGCCGGGCGTCGGATCACCGAGAACAACTACTGGAACGAGTACGCCGACACGCTGGAGTGGACGCTGCCTTCGCCCCCGCCGGAACACACGTTCGAGCAGTTGCCAAAGCGTGAAGACTGGGACAAAAGCCACGCGCACTAACCATGCGTGACACCGAAAAGGCCCCGGAAAACCCGGGGCCTTTTGCTTTGGTCACTGCAGGGTCATTGTGCCGCAGTAGACAGGGGCGACGGCCCTTTCCATTTGCCCTTGTGGGTCTAAACTAAGTTCATGCCCTACGAATGGCTTCCCCCAAATGACGGCGCTGATCGTCTGCACCTCTGGCCGCATCGGTCTTTGACGCAACGTGGCTTTGTCTGGTTTGTTGGTGCGACTGCTGCACTGATCGCGGTACCGCTGGTCGGGGTGCTGGGGTCACCCGTGGTCTGGGCACTTTTGCCGTTTCTGCTCGGCACGATCTGGGCAATCTGGTTTGCCCTGCGCAAGAATGGCCGCGACCGCGACATTGTCGAAGATCTGACCCTATCGCCCGCCCGCATCACCCTGTCGCGCCATGGCCCCCGCGGCAAGCGTCAGGACTGGGAAGCGAACCCGTATTGGCTGCGCATCACGCTGCATGAAGCCGGCGGGCCGGTGCCGAACTACCTGACCCTCAAGGCCGACGCCCGCGAGGTGGAACTGGGCGCCTTTCTGTCCGAGGACGAACGGATTGCGCTGCGCGATGAGCTGTCGGTCCGTCTGTCACGGCTGCGCTGACCCCTAGCCCAGCCGCCCCTTAACCAGCGCGCCCACAGCGCCGAAATCCATCTGCCCGGTGTAACGGCCCTTGAGCGCGGCCATGACCTTGCCGACGTCGCGGATGCTGGCGGCGCCGGTTTCGGATACAGCGACGGAGATCGCGGCATCAATCTCATCGCCCGACATCTGGCGAGGCAGGAATTCCTGGATCACGCCGATTTCGGCCAGTTCCTTTTCCGCCAACTCCAGACGCCCACCCTCTTCATAGGCGCGGGCGGATTCGTGGCGTTGCTTGACCATCTTGCCCATGATCTGCAGGATTTCAGGCTCACCCACCTCACCGGCGTCGGCCTCACCCCGCAGGGCAATCTCTCGATCCTTGATGGCGGCGTTGATCAGGCGCAGCGTTGAAAGCCGGTCAACCGCCTTGGCACGCATTGCGTCTTTCAAGGCTGTCTGCAAACGGTCGCGTAGCAGCATTGGTCATCCATCCCCATGGTTTTCCCGCAGGGCATCAGTCTAGCCGGAACATCGGGCGACCACAACCAGCCGAGGGTTTTGCAAGCAGTTGTTTTCCTTGGAAAACCCTTTTCCTGCGCAGCCTTGACCCCGCGTGTCCCTGCCCTTAGGTTCGCGCCAATTTACCGCATGGGAGTCGTTTGATGCCTGCACCGCAGAAGCCTACCGCCTGCCTTGCACTTGCCGATGGCTCCCTGTTCTTCGGCCATGGCTTTGGCGCCACTGGGGAGACGGTGGCGGAACTGGTGTTCAACACCGCCATGACCGGCTATCAGGAAATCATGACCGACCCGTCCTATGCGGGCCAGGTCGTGACCTTCACCTTCCCCCATATCGGCAACACCGGCGTCACGGCTGAGGATGATGAGACTGCCACCCCCTCAGCCGCCGGTCTTGTGGTGAAGTGGGACCCGACAGAGCCGTCGAACTGGCGCGCGACCGGGGATCTGGTGGCCTGGATGACCAGGATCGGCCGGATCGGTGTTGGCGGGATCGACACCCGCCGCCTGACCCGCGCCATTCGCCAGCAAGGTGCGCCGCATGTGGCGCTGGCCCACAACCCCGATGGCGTCTTTGACATCGAAAAGATGGTGGCGAAAGCGCGGGCCTGGAAGGGGCTTGTCGGCCTCGACCTCGCCAAGGACGTGACCTGCGCGCAAAGCTACCGCTGGGACGAGATGCGTTGGGCCTGGCCTGAAGGGTATGCGCCACGCAAAGGCCCCGGTCTGCGTGTTGTCGCCGTCGATTACGGCGCCAAGCGCAATATCCTGCGCTGCCTGGCGTCGGTCGGCTGTGAGGTGACGGTCCTGCCCGCCACCGCCACCGCCGAGGATGTGCTGGCCCTGAACCCTGAAGGCGTGTTTTTGTCCAACGGCCCCGGTGATCCGGCGGCGACGGGTGGCTATGCGGTGCCAATGATCCAGGGTGTGCTGGCACAGGACTTGCCCCTGTTCGGCATCTGTCTTGGCCATCAGATGCTGGCCCTCGCCCTTGGGGCCAAGACCCGCAAGATGAACCACGGCCACCACGGCGCGAACCATCCGGTCAAGGACCTGACCACCGGCAAGGTTGAGATCACCTCGATGAACCACGGCTTTACCGTGGATGCCGACACCTTGCCCAAAGGCGTTTCCGAAACGCATGTCAGCCTGTTTGACGGCACGAACTGCGGCATTGCGGTGGATGGCAAACCGGTGTTTTCGGTGCAGTATCACCCCGAGGCAAGCCCAGGCCCACAAGACAGCTTCTACCTGTTCGAGCGTTTTGCCGCCGCCATGCAAGCCCGCCGAACAGCCTGAAACCCAGACCCTCTCGGTGGCGCCGTCCTAATCCGCCGTTAACATTGCATTAACCTCGTGCGCGCATGGTTTCAACTGACCATAGGCCGGGGCATCGCATGGCACGGGTAGAACGACAGATCAGCGCGCAGGTCTTGGTGCAGCCCGATGTGGCGGTGCAGCTTGCTGTGGGGCTATCCGATCCGGCTTCTGCCGCCCCCCCACCGCCAGACCGACCCCAGCAAGACGCCATTTTGCCAGACCTGGCGATTCCCTTGCGCGTTACCTCCAACACGGCGCTGCGCAAGCCGGCCCTTGGCGTGCAGCTTTTGCGCAGCGGGGTGGTTTCGCCGGACGACATGCTTCGTGCGCTTGCCCATCAGGGGCGTGAGGCCGGGCGTTTGCCCGATGTGCTGCGCGCGCGCGGTCTGGTTGTGGAACGTGACCTTTTGGAGGTTGAGGCACAGAACTGGGGTATCAAGGTCATTGATCTTGAACAGTCCTTGCCCGATCCGCGATTGATTGATTCGGTCGGCGCCAGCACTTGCCTGCGCCATGGGCTGGTCCCCTGGAGGCGTGTGGGGGACGTGACCGTCGTGGCCCTGTCGCAACCGGACAGTTTTCATGATCTTCGCCCGATGCTGGAAAGCCGGCTTGGCCCGGTCAGCGGCGTGCTTGCCTCGCCGCGCGCGATCGCTGCAGCAGTGCATGCATGGCGCGGTCCCTGCCTTGCAGAGGCGGCGGAAAACCGGGTTCCAGCCGCCGAGAGCTGCCGTGACTGGCCGAAGTTGCATCGCGCGCCACGGGTAATGGCGGTGCTGATCACCCTGACGGCGCTTGCACTTGCCGTTCCGGTCGGCCTTGCGCTTGGGGTTTTGGCCTTTGCGATGGTGTCGCTGGCAATGCTCGTCGGCTTGAAGCTGGCGGCCACCGTAGCGGCGTTGCGCCCTTCGCCACCCCTTGCCCAGCCCGCGCCCGACGCCATCCTGCCAGTCGTGTCAATCCTTGTGGCGCTTTACCGCGAAAGCGACATTGCCCCGCGCCTCGTGCGCCGACTGGCCCGGCTGGACTACCCTGAGGACCTGCTGGACGTGATCCTTGCCGTTGAGGCTGAGGATCAGGTCACGCTTGACGCGTTGGCCGCCGCAGAGCTGCCGCCATGGATGCGGGTGATCGTGGTGCCGAAAGGTGCGGTGAAGACCAAGCCGCGCGCCCTGAACCATGCGCTGACCTTTGCGCGGGGGGCGATCATCGGGGTTTATGACGCCGAAGACGCGCCCGACCCTGACCAGCTGCGCCAGGTTGTGGCGCGGTTTCAGATCTCTGGGCCCAAGGTGGCCTGCCTGCAGGGGATCTTGGACTACTATAACCCCTGCACCAATTGGCTAAGCCGCTGTTTCACAATCGAATATGCCGGCTGGTTCCGCCTGATCCTGCCCGGCATCGCGCGGCTTGGCCTTGTCGTCCCCTTGGGCGGCACGACACTGTTTTTCCGCCGCAACGTGCTTGAGGCTTTGGGCGGCTGGGACGCGCATAACGTGACCGAAGATGCCGATCTTGGTATCCGCCTTGCGCGCCACGGCTACCGGACCGACCTGATCGCCACCGTAACCGAGGAAGAGGCGAACTGCCGCCCGCTGCCGTGGGTCAAGCAACGCTCACGCTGGATCAAGGGCTACATGATGACCTGGGTTGTCCATATGCGCAGCCCAAGACTGTTGTGGCGGCAATTGGGGCCACGGGCGTTTCTGGGCTTTCAGGTGATGTTCCTTGGGACCATCGCGCAATTCCTGCTGGCACCGCTTCTACTCTCGTTCATGATCGTGCCTTTCGGCTTGCCGCACCCGTTGTTTCAGGCGCTGCCCACTGCGGCTGCCTGGGCCATGGCCGCCACGTTTGCACTGTCGGAACTGGTTAACCTGACCATCGGCTTTATCGGCACCCGGCGCACGCGCCATGGCCTAAGCCTGTGGTGGGTGCCAACGATGAAGCTGTACTTTCCGCTCGCCTCGCTTGCGGCCTACAAGGCGCTTTTCGAACTGGCGACGCGGCCGTTCTACTGGGACAAGACCACGCATGGCCTTTTTGACCATCTGAACGACCCGCCCTGACCGGCCCGCCCTCACCGGCCCGCCTTGTTTGGCCCGCCTTGTTTGGCCCGCCTTGATTGGCCCCGCGGTGACCGGCCACCGTCACCGCAGGCGCAATTCCCCGGCATCAATGCGCAGCCGTGTCTCGAAGGCGCGGCTGATATGGACTTTCAGCGCCTGATAGGCGGATTCACCATCCCCGCTTTCAATGGCAGCGACGATCAGGTCATGTTCGTCCAGCGCCACCTCATCGCGCCCTTCGGCGGCGAATGAGGTGTTGGCCATCAACGCCATCGACCGGTGCACAAGGTCAAGCTGCTGGACCAGATAGCGGTTGTGGCTGGCCAGATGGATCTGCTTGTGAAACCGCTTGTTCGCCCGGCTCAGCGCGCGAGGGTCGCCACCGACCAGCGCCCGATCTTCCAAAACCATGCTGCGCAGCACGCGAACCTCTTCCGGCGTGGCGTGGCGGGCAGCAAGACGGGCGGCCAGCCCCTCCAGTTCGGACCGAACGGCGTAAAGTTCAGCCAGCTGGTTGTGGTCAAGGCTGGCGACAATCAGGCTGCGCCCGTCGCGCGTCAGCATCGACTGGGTTTCCAGCCGCTGCAGCGCCTCGCGCACGGGGGTGCGGCTGACGCCCAGTCGCTCGGCCAGTTCACTTTCCACCAGCCTGTCGCCAGGCTTGTAAAGCCCCGCGTCAATCGCCTCAAGGATAAGGGTATATGCGTCCTTCTGCACCGTCTGGCCTTCCGTTGATCTTCAACGGACCCTAGCGCGGCCCATACTCCGCTTTCAACCCTTCCCAAGCGCCCGTACCATCGCTAAACCATGGTCATGCAGCACCCTGATTTCGCGCAGGTCACCACCTGGGTCTTCGACCTGGACAACACGCTTTACCCGCCGCACATGCGCCTTTTCGACCAGATCGAAGTCAAGATGACCAACTGGGTGATGCGCGCGCTACAGGTGGACCGCGCCCATGCTGACCATTTGCGGTCCCATTACTGGCAGACCTATGGCACCACGCTTGCCGGCCTGATGACCGAACACAGCGTCGACCCCAGCCCTTATCTGACCGAGGTGCATGACATCGACTTTGCCGTCCTCGCCCCTGATCCGGCGCTGGCCAAAGCCATCCGAGCCCTGCCGGGCCGCCGGATCGTCTATACGAACGGCTGTGCGCCTTACGCCGAAAAGGTGCTTGCCGCCCGCGGGCTTGCCGGGCTGTTCGACGCCATCTATGGGGTTGAGCATGCCAATTTTCATCCCAAGCCGGATGCGAAGGCATTCCAGACGGTCTTTTCCCAGGATGGCCTTGACCCCAGCACATCCGCGATGTTCGAGGATGATACCCGCAATCTGATGGTCCCCCATGCGCTGGGGATGCGGACGGTGCATGTAGCCCCCGACCCAGCGCCCGCGCCGCATATCCGCCACCATACAGATGATCTTGCCGCGTTTCTGGCGGGGCTGCAGGCGTGACGAAGCGTCACATCCACTGATCATCTGGCACGGCGTTTCTACATCTAACTATGTCCGAAACCTGGAGGCTGTCTTGACCACCCACACCCCTGCGCAAGCGCGTCCCGCTTCTCCCGTTGGGCGCGTCATGCGCGCCGTGCCAGTGGTAGGCCGGGTGATCCGCGAGGTTGAGCGTGAAGTGGACACGATCTACTATCTTTTCGTGATCCTGCTGACCGTGCTGATCTTTGCGGTGCAGACCTGGGGTCTTGCGGCTCTGGTGGTGGCGGCAGTGGCGTTCGTGCCCGTCATGTTTGGCATGCTGATCTGGATCACGCTGCCCTGAACCGGCCAATGCCCTTGGGTCATTCTGTCCACTGGCCCGCGCCGCCGGTCAGGCCTATGCAGGGTGGAACGGAGGCAGCATGATGCGTGAAACCACAGACATCCTGATTTCCGGCGGTGGCGTGGCCGGCCTTGCGGCGGCTTGTGCCTTTGGCAGCGCCGGGTTCACCGTGATCTGCGTCGACCCCACCCCGCCGGTTACCGATGCGGATGCCGAAGGGGCAGACCTGCGCACCACGGCCTTTCTGCAGCCCTCTGTCCCGGTCCTGCAAGCGGCGGGGTTGTGGGACCGGCTGGCGCCCTACGCAGCCCCATTGCAGGTGATGCGGATCGTAGACGCAGGTGGCGTGGAACCGGTGGCTCGGCTGACCAAGGATTTTGACGCCGCCGACATTTCGGACGCCCCCTTTGGCTGGAACCTTCCGAACTGGCTGTTGCGGCGCGAGATGGTGGCCCGCCTGGACGTGCTGCCCAATGTCAGCTTCCGCCCCGGCGCCGGCTTTGCCCGCATCCTGACCCGTGAGGCAGAGGCGCTGGTCACTTTGACCGACGGCACCCAGATTTCCGCGCGGCTGGTCATCGGTGCCGACGGCCGCTCCTCTCCGGTCCGAGAGGCCCTGGCAATCGGTGTCCGCACCATGCGCTATGGCCAGAAGGCGCTGGCGTTTGCCGTGGCGCATGACATTCCGCATCACAACGTCTCGACCGAGGTGCACCGCACCGGCGGCCCGTTCACGCTTGTCCCCCTGCCCGACCGCAATGGTCAGCCCGCGTCAGCGGTGGTTTGGATGGAACCGGGGCCGGAAGTTGCCCGCCTGGCAGCCCTGCCGGTGGCAGAGTTCGAGGCGGCAATGACAATCCGGTCTTCAGGCATCCTTGGGCCCTTGCGTCTGCTGTCCCGTCGGTCGGTCTGGCCGATCATCAGCCAGATCGCCGACCGGATGTCAGGCCCGCGCACCGTGCTTCTTGCCGAGGCCGCACATGTGGTTCCGCCAATCGGCGCGCAGGGCTTGAACATGAGCCTGGCCGACCTGCGCTGCCTGCTGGAGTTGTCCCAGACCCACCGCGATGACCCCGGCGTGATTGCTGTAACCGACGCTTACCACAGCCGCCGGCACTGGGAAGTGCAGGCCCGGGTGATGGGGATCGATCTGCTGAACCGTGCCTCGATGGTCAGCGCGCCCAGCTTGCGCGACCTGCGGGCCAAGGCGCTGAACGCGCTTTATGGCACACGCCCGCTACGCGTTACCCTGATGCGCGCGGGACTTGGGGTGCAAAGACTTGGTGCAACGGACAAGCCTGGCTGAAGTTTCGTGCATTTTTGCACAGATACGCCGCAACCCCTCACCAGCCGGTGAGAACCCTGCAACTTGTGAGCGTGTTTCATCCAGCAACCCGGCTTATCCACAAGAAACCGGGGGCGCCTTGCCGCAAGCCACACGCGCTGTCACAACTGTGAGAGTGGCCGCGACGAAGCCGTGATTTCCATTTGTGACCGGCATGTCCCATCTCTTGCTCACCGGCCCAACAAGGGGCTTGGATGAAACCAAAACCAAGGGATATCAAAATGAAACACATCGTTCTCGCCGCAGCTCTGGTTGCCGCTTCCGCCGCTGGCGCCTTTGCGCAAACCGCCCCCGTCATGCTGTCGTCGGCGATTCAGTCGCAGATCCAGACCCTCGTTCCGGGCGCTGACCTGTCGAACCTGACCAACGTGCAGTATGCACAGCTGACCACGCTGTTCTCGAACTCGGAAAACCTGAGCGCGGGTTCCAACCCGGCCGGTGCTGTCGCCGCGATCCTTGGCGCACAGTAATCTGACCGCAGACGTTCGTCTGGACGTCTGAAATGCACAGGCCGGAAGCTCCCTTCCGGCCTGTTCAATTTTACAAGACCGCGTCAACCGCCTGACGCAACCGCGCGACCGTCGCTGGCACATCGGCCAACTTGTCCAAGCCGAAAAGCCCGATGCGGAAAGTGCGGAATTCCGCGCCTTCCCCCACCTGCAACGGCACACCTGCGGCGATCTGCAGGCCTTCGGCACGGAACTTTGCCCCGGTCTGCACGTCGGCATCTGCAGTATAGCTGACCACCACGCCCGGCGCCTGGAACCCTTCCGCAGCGACGGACGGCACACCTTTTTCCGCCATCAGCGCCCGCACAGCCCCGCCCAGTTCCCATTGCGCGGATTTCGCGGCGTCAAAGCCCATTGCCTTCGTCTCAAGCATCGCATCGCGAAAGCCGACAATCGCATCGGTCGGCATCGTGGCATGATAGGCATGGCCGCCACCCTCATAGGCGGCCATTATGGCGCGCCATTTCTTCAGGTCGATGGCAAATGAGGTGCTGGTGGTTTCCGCCAGCCGCGCCTCGGCCAAAGGCGACAGCATCACCACCCCGGCGGATGGCGATGCCGACCAACCCTTTTGCGGCGCCGAGATCAGCACATCGACACCCGTTGCCGCCATATCCACCCAGATGCAGCCACTGGCGATGCAGTCCAGCACCATCAGCGCACCCACCTCATGGGCGGCTGCTGCGATGCGGCTGATGTAGTCGTCCGGCAAGATGATTCCGGCGCTGGTCTCGACATGCGGCGCGAATACCGCCTCGGGCCGGGTTTCGCGAATCTTTGCGACCACCTCTTCCACCGGCGGCGGTGCGTAGGCCGCCTGCGCGCCGTTTCCTGTCTGGCGGGCCATGACCACGGTGGTCTCTTCGGTGAACCCGCCCGCATCGAAGATCTGGCTCCAGCGGTAGCTGAACCAGCCGTTTCGGACAACCAGCACCCGGCCTTGGCCAAACTGGCGGGCGACAGCCTCCATCGCGTAGGTGCCACCGCCGGGAATCAATGCCACGGCAGAGCCTTTGTAGACCTCTTTCAGCAGGCTGGAGACGTCGCGCATCACCCCCTGAAACCTGGCCGACATGTGATTGAGGCTGCGGTCGGTGAAGACGACCGAAAACTCTTCCAGCCCCTCGGGGTCGATGTTGGGGTGCAAACCGGGCATCTTCAGGTCCTTTCAGAAACACGGTGGCGGGCGCGGGCCAGCCAGTCGGGGTTGATCACAACGCCCCATCCGGGCGCATCCGTCACTGTGGCATGGCCGCCGTCGATCCGGTAGGGATCGTTCAGGAACAGCCCGTCCTGCCATGGGTAGTAATCCAGCCCCTCGATAGAGAATTCAAGGTACTTGCCTGCGTTCGGGATCGCCCGCAACAGATGCATGGTGCACATCGTGACCAGCCCCAGATTGGCGGCATGGGGCGTGATCGGCAGCCCGGCGCGTTCGCCCATCCGACACACCTCCAGCGTGCGGTACATGCCACCCAGGTACATGATATCGGGCTGCAGAATGTCGACTGCCTTGTGCTCGATGGCCAGCTGCCAGGCGGTCAGTTCACAATCCTGCTCGCCGCCCGCCACGTCGATGGACAGCGCGGCGCGGACCTCTGCGGTCTGGTCAACCTCCCAATAGGGACAAGGCTCTTCGAAATGGCCAATGCCGTGGTCCTCAAGCAGCCGGCCCACTTCAATGGCGCGGGCGCGGGAGTAGCAGGAGTTGCCATCAACCAGTTTCTCAACATCGTCGCCGAGTGCGCTGGAAACAAAGGGTATTACCGCCTCGGTCCGCCCTGGCCATTCATCCCGGTCGCGCCCACATTCAGCGCCAACGCGCCACTTGAAGGCATCAAACCCGAAGGTGTCGCGCAACTTTACAAAGCGCGCCGCCTCATCCTCAGGCGTGATGTCGCGCTTCATGGAACTGGCATAGGCCCGAACCCGGCCGGCGGAACCGCCCAAAAGCACGGCCACAGGCTTGTCCTCCACCTGCCCGCGCAGATCCCACCCGGCTGTATCTAGCCCGGCTTGCGCGCGCCGAAGATAGCTGCCGGGAAACTTGTGCTCACGCTCGTTGATCAGGCGCAGCGTGTCTTCCAGATCCGCAACATCGGTTCCAAGCGCATGCGGCGCGACCTGACGGTGAAAGACCTCAGCCGTGATGTCGGCGCAGTAGGTTGAGGTCTGGCCCCAGCCAACATCGCCCGTATCGGCCGTGACCTTCACGAAACACACAAAGGCGTTGTCAAAGGTTTCCAGCTTGGTGATCTTCATGCACGGCCCCCGCTATGGGATAAAGACTATCGGGGCCGTATCATCCTTTCATGACCAAATCCGTCACGCCAAGGGGGCCGGGGCGACGCTCTTCGGTCAAAAGCACGTTGGCTTCGACGTTGCCGACCCCCGGCAGCGTCATGATGCGGCGGCGCAGGACCCGTTCGAAATCGGCAATATCGCGGGCCACTACACGCAAACGATAGTCAAACAGGCCCAGCACATGCTGCACCACCTGCACTTCGGGGATGGCGGTGGCCGCGCGTTCAAAATCCTCAAGGCTGACGCGGCCCTTGGTGGCGAGCTTTACCCCCAGAAACACCGTGACGCCAAAGCCAAGGGCGGCGCGGTCCACCTCAACCCGCAGGCCCGCCAGCACACCCGCCTCTTCCAGCCGCTTCACCCGCCGCCAGGCTGCAGGCTGCGACAGGCCCAGCACGCGGCCAATCTCACCCGCGCTGGTGGTGCCATCACCGCTCAGCAGGCGCAGGATGCTGCGGTCAAGGTCATCAAGATCAATCACAACGGCAACCCCGCCGCGTCCTTCACGGTCGCCACCAGCATCAGCGCCTCAACCTCCTGGATATGCGGCAAAGCCAGGATCTTTTCGCGGTAAACGGCTGTCCAGTGCCCCATGTCCCGCGCCAGCACGTTCAGGCGCACGTCAACGCGGCCAAGGAAAGTCTCGATTCCGATCACCTCGGCCACGTCGCGCGCGGCGGTGATGAATTCGTCAAAGGCGCGCGGGTTGGTCTTGTCGAGGGTAAAGCGCAAGCTGACCTCAACCTCATAGCCCAGCGCGCGCCAGTTGATCACCGCCGTTTCCGACCGGATCACCCCGCCTGCGCGCAACCTGTCCAACCTGCGCCACAACGTGGCGGGGGTCACGCCTGCACGGTCGGCCAGCGCGGCGCGTTCCAGTCCGGGTTCGGCCAGCCAATGGCGCAGGATGCGGCGATCGGTATCGTCGATCTGCATGATTTATCCATTGATTTGGCCAGTCCTGCATGATCTTTTGCACATCAGCTGCAAAACGTCAAATCTTGCACGAAAAACCTCAGCCCAATGCCTATCCTGCCGCCATCAACCAGATGGAGGACGCCATGCGCGTTTATTACGACCGTGACTGCGATGTGAACCTGATCAAGGACAAGAAGGTTGCCATCCTTGGCTACGGCTCACAAGGCCACGCCCACGCGCTGAACCTGCGCGACTCGGGTGCCAAGAACATCGTCGTGGCGCTGCGCCCCGGTTCTGCCTCGGCCAAGAAGTGTGAGGCCGAGGGCCTGAAGGTCATGGACATCGCCGAAGCCGCCAAGTGGTGCGACGTGATCATGTTCACCATGCCGGATGAACTGCAGGCCGACACCTACAGGAAATACGTCCATGACAACCTGAAGGAAGGCAGCGCCATCGCCTTCGCCCACGGCCTGAAC
>JANPJU010000081.1:0-19256 GCA_031425675.1 Paracoccaceae bacterium
GGAACGGATGGATGGCGGCTTTATCCCGTCCGAGCGTGAGTATTACCACCGCTACGGGCTGGACGCCGAAAAGCTGGCCTTCGCCGCGCCGGATGCGATTGTCATGCACCCCGGCCCGATGAACCGGGGGGTGGAGATTGACGGCGACCTGGCCGACGACATCAACCGAAGCGTGATCCAGGATCAGGTGGAGATGGGGGTCGCCGTGCGCATGGCCTGCATGGACCTGCTGGCGCGCAACCTGCGGGCGGAGCGTGGGCGGAAGATCGTGGGGATGATGGCGTGAGCGAGGGGCTGCCGTCCTACGTTTCGAGCGAATTGGAAGCTGGTGAGACGCTGATTTCCTATATCCCTGCGCCGGACCTGACCGCGCGCAGACGCGTCATTCTTGCAGTTTCTCCACTTTTCATCTTCTTCCTCATAGCCGCTTCTTGGGCTTTCGCTGACCGAGAGCATTCGTATTCCGGTCCCGTCATGATCTACGCCATGGTTGCTTTGGTCATCTATTCGCTAAGGCTATGCCGAACCAGTTACGCCATCTCGGCAAGGCGTGTCGTTCGCTTTGTCAGAGGACGAAAAGTGGGTGACGTAGAGTTTTCTGCAAGTGTAGAACCCTACCTGATCGATTATTCCGCGAGTGGGAACCTCATTGCAAAATGGGCAGCACGTTTTTTGTCCCTTGGACCGATGGTGGAAATCTGCCGCCTGAAAGCCGCGCCTTTGACATTGAAAGCCTTTATCTTCGGCGGTGATACAATGGGCCTGCGGATCGGCTATCCAGGGCACAGTCTTCCCATCGCGAAAATTCTTGATGATGTGACACATGCATGGAAGAGCGCCCAAGAGCCTCCAAAGGCCACCTCATGATCCCCGACCCCAACCCCAACCCCCCGGAGTCCGAAGCCCGCATCGGCGGGATGGTCGCCACCGTCGTCCTCCTCTTCCTCGCCATCTTCACCGCCTTTATCATCTGGATCGCCTGATGGCCGAGACCTGGGAGACCTACTTCCGCCCCGACGAAACCCTCCTCTGGAAAGGCGCGCCTGCTTCCGGCTGGCACCAGCGTGGCAAGTCCTTGTTTCTGATGGCCTTCGGTGGGCCGTTTCTGGTCATCGGCGTTGCGCTGATGATCCATGCCTTCGCCCAGTTGCCCAAGGCTGCCACCCTGTCGGATGCGGGGCTTGCGCTGTTTCTTTTGGCGTTCTCGATGCCCTTCGGCGGGCTCGGGGCGTTCCTTGTGTTCGGCCCCTTCGTCGACGCCCGCTCTGCGGCCCGCGACGTCCGTTATGCCCTGACCAACCGCGCCGCCTACATCTCCCGCAAGGGCATCGTCACCAGCCTGAAGGTCTACCCCATCCTGCCCTCAACCGCGCTGGAGCTGGAGCGTGGCAAGCGCGCCGATACCGTCTGGCTGCACGCAAGGCTTGAGCGTGACTCGGACGGCGACCTTGGCACGACCAGAGCAGGCTTTGAAAACATCGCCGAGGGTGAGAAGGTATTCGCCATGGTCCGGGACCTGCAAGGGAAGGCCGCATGACCAATCCGCTTTCCCCCAGGGACCGCGAAGTCGATTTCACCGACACGAACGAGGCGGGCAGTTGGGAGGGCATCCTGGCGACCGGCGAAGCGGTGGAGTGGCAGGGAGCGCCGGTCCAGGGTCTGCACTGGGAGTTGGGGCGACGCGAAACCCTCGGGGCCATCGTCGCAGCCGCGGGAGCCATCACGCTGGTTGCCGTCACCTACGGTCCGTCAAGCGACGGCAGCGGCAATCCGCTTTTGGTGTTCCTTGCCTGGGGGGTCATTGCGGCAGTTGTTTACCACGCCTGGTCCTTCTGGAATCGACGTCGCACCTTCTATACTCTCACCAACAAACGCGCCTTCATCGCGACCAGGCATTTTGGGGTCCAGACCTTGCGGGCCTATCCGATCGTCACGATGCGGCCCCTGCGGCTGGTCGAAACCCGGCCGGGCCATATCTATTTCAATCACGACTCGGTGCGGCGGAAGGACCGGTCATCCGGCGTCACCGAGACCCGGATCATCGAAGTGGGTTTTCTGAACCTGGCCAACCCGCGTGAGGTCCATGACATTCTTGTTCGGCTGGGCGCAGAGCCGGACTGACCAACCTGAAGGAGCCACAGTGACCCAAGACCCCGACCGCAAGCCCCCGAAATCCGACGCCCGCATCGGCGGCATGGTGGCCGCTGTGGTGCTTGTCTTCCTTGCCATCTTCACCACCCTGATCATCTGGATCGCCTGATGGCCCGGATCCAGCCTGACAGTGTCATGGGCCACGCCGCGCCCTTGCTGGATGGCGAAAGGGTCGTGCTGGAAATCCGCCCCGACCGAGCCGCCTACTGGCGCAGTCATCTGGTAATGGCGGTGGCCCTTGGCACCGTCGCCGGGATTGTCCTACTTTGGCAGGGCAATCCTTATCCCGTGGTCGGCCCGGTGGCCGCCATCCTCGCCATCGGGGTCCGTGCGGCCTATGTCGAGTCCGAGGCGATGGGCGAAGTCTGGCGTCTGACCGACAATCGCCTGCTGGGTCCGGCAGGGCGGATCATCCCGCTCAACCAGTTGCAAGGCGCCCGCCCTTTTCTAGGCGCGGTGCAGGTCGTGACCACCAGCGGCGACAAGCACCTGATCAAGTACCAGGCCGACCCCGCCGCCACCTCCGCCCGTCTGGCTACAGCCCGTCTTGCCCCAGCGCAGCCCCATCATGGCTAAGGCTTGGGAGGATTATTTTCAGCCGGGCGAAACCCTTCTTTGGGAAGGCACGCCCAAACCAGGTGTGCACGGCCACGTCAAGATCATCGGCATGGCGCTGTTCGGGATGCCATTTCTGGTCATCGGCGCGGGGGTCTGCATTGCAGGACTGACGATGCTGTTGGGAGCGCAAGCCTGGCAGGATGTTGGTCTGGGTCTGTTCCTGACGCTGTTTTCGCTGCCCTTCATGGGGGTCGGGGCGTTTCTGGTCTTTGGCCAATGGATTGCCGCCGCACAGGCACATCGCCGGGTCCGATATGCGGTCAGCACCCGCTGTGCCTACATCGCGCAGGCGTGGTGGACACAGAAGATCGAAAGCTATCCGATCCTGAAAAGCACCGCCCTCGGGCTGGAAAAGGGCCGCCGTGCCGACACGGTGTGGTTTCACCTGCGGACCGAGAAGGATTCGGATGGCGACCGAACCACAACCCGCATAGAGTTCGAAAACATCGCCGACGGGGACCGGGTGTACCATCTTCTCCGCAGCATCCAGACGGGCATCGCATGATCCTTCACTTTACCAACGCCCGCCTGATCGACCCGGAAGCCGGGAGCGACGAGATCGGCAGCCTTACTGTCAAGGACGGACTTATCCTGGCCCGCGACGGCAAAGCGCCGAAAGGGGCGATGGTCATCGACTGTGCAGGAAAATGCCTGGCCCCCGGCATCGTAGATATCGGCGTCAAGATCGGTGAGCCCGGGGAACGGCACCGCGAAAGCTTTCGCTCGGCCGGACTTGCGGCGGCCGCGGGGGGGGTCACCACCATCATCGCGCGGCCTGACACGACGCCTGCCATCGACACGCCCGAGGTGCTTGAGTTTGTCACCCGCCGCGCGTCCGAGTCCCCCGTCCGCATCCGCCACATGGCCGCCCTGACCAAAGGCCGCGCCGGGCACGAGATGACCGAGATCGGTTTCCTGCGCGACGCTGGGGCCATCGCCTTCACCGATGCCGCCCAAGTCTCGATCGAAGCAAAGGCCCTGACCCGCGCGATGAGCTATGCGCGGTCACTGGGCGCGCTGGTCGTGTGTCATCCGCAGGACCCGGGGCTGTCGTCAGGGTCTTCGGCGACCTCTGGCAAGTTCGCCAGCCTGCGGGGGATTCCGGCCGTGTCCCCCATGGCCGAACGCATGGGGCTTGAGCGGGATCTGGTGCTGGTCGAAATGACAGGCGTGGCCTACCACGCCGACCAGATCACCACCGCGAAATCCCTGCCCGCGCTGGCCCGCGCCAAGGCGGCGGGGCTGGACGTGACTGCCGGAACCTCGATCCACCACCTGACGCTGAACGAATTCGACGTGGGTGACTACCGCACCTTCTTCAAGCTGACCCCCCCCTTGCGGAGTGAGGTGGACCGTTTGGCGATGGTGGCGGCGGTGGCGGATGGGTCGATCGACATCATCTCCTCGATGCACACCCCGGCGGATGAGGAATCCAAGCGCCTGCCGTTCGAAGAGGCCGCCCCCGGTGCCGTGGCGCTGGAGACGTTCCTGCCCGCCGCCATGCGCCTTTATCATGCCGGCCACCTGACCCTGCCGGACCTCTTTCGCGCGATGGCACTGAATCCCTCCAACCGCCTTGGCCTGCCACAGGGCCGTCTGAGCCCCGGCGCACCCGCTGATCTGGTTCTTTTTGACCCCGACGCGCCCTTTCTGATGGACCGCTTCAAGTTGCGCTCCAAGTCGAAGAACACCCCGTTTGACGGCGCGCGGATGGAGGGTAAGGTGCTGGCGACCTACGTCGGCGGGATGCAGGTCTTTGCAGCGGAAGACTGACCCATGCCAGCGCTTGTGACCGACCAGACCCTGATGATCCTGACGGCGGTGCTGGCCTATCTTCTGGGCTCCATTCCCTTTGGCCTCGTCATCACCCGCGCCATGGGCCTGGGTGATCTGCGCCAGATCGGGTCTGGTAACATCGGGGCGACCAATGTCCTGCGGACGGGAAACAAGGGGGCGGCACTTGCTACCCTTCTTCTTGACGCGGCGAAGGGCGGCATCGCCGTGCTGATCGCGCGGGTGGCACTGGCCGAGGATGCGGCCCAGCTTGCTGGGCTTGCCGCCTTCATCGGCCATCTTTTCCCGGTCTGGCTGCGCTTCAACGGTGGCAAGGGCGTGGCCACCTTCCTTGGCACCTTGATCGCGTTGGCCTGGCCGGTTGGGCTGGCCGCCTGCGGGACGTGGGTCGTCGTCGCGTTGATCAGCCGGATGTCGTCAGTCGCGGCCCTGGTGGCGGCGGCAAGCACGTCGGCATGGCTGTTCTATTTTCAGGAAGGGCAACTGCTGTTTCTGGTCATGATCCTGACAATTCTCGTCTACATCCGGCACAGTGCCAACCTGCGAAGGATCAAGGCCGGGACGGAACCAAGGATCGGGAAAAAGGTAACCGAAGTGCAGCCCTGATTGCCCAAGGGGCTTGCTCTTTTCCCAAATACTCATCTTCAAGCCGCCACAGGTCGCAAAACCCAAGGCGATGCAGGCTTGAAGCCCGCTACCGCCCAAGCCGGTTGGCGCGCGGCTTCGCGCGCCAGAGGCGAGAGAAAAGGCCTTCGCGCGGAACGCGCTCCGCTCAGGGACGCGTCAGAGAGATGCGGCCTCGTAAAGCGGGGAAAGGCTTTGGCCCCACTCCCCCTCATATAGTGCCAGCCAGCGGTCAGCCTGCACGGTCCCCGATTTCAGGCTTTCGACCAGCGGAGCAAGTTGCACCTCTTCGCCAAGCCCCCGCGCCACAAGACCGGCATGCGACAAGTCAACGGCCGCACGCGCCAGGTCCCAAAGCTTGACCCCGCCCGCCTCGCCCTGCAAGGCCGAGACGGAGGCAGCAACCCGCAGCCCTTCGCGCATGTCGGCATCCAGGCCCTTGACGAGGTCCCAGGCGGCGTCCAGCGCGGTCTGGTCATACATCAGCCCCACCCAGAACGCCGGCAGCGCCGCGATATGGGCCTGATCGCCACAATCGGCGCCGCGCATTTCGATGTACTTTTTCACCCGCGCCTCGGGGAAAACCGTTGTCATGTGGTCCGCCCAGTCAGACAACGTGGGCTTTTCGCCCGGCAGCGCGGGCAGCTTGCCGGCAAGAAAATCACGGAAGGATTGGCCAAGCGCGTTGATATACCTGCCGCCGCGGTAGACGAAATACATCGGCACATCGAGGACCCAATCGACGTAGGCCTGAAATCCCATCCCGTCTTCAAACGCAAAGAGCAGCATCCCCGTCCGGCTGTTGTCCAGTCCCCGCCAGATCCGGCTGCGCCAGCTGCGGTGCCCGTTTGGCTTGCCATCAAAGAACGGACTGCTGGCAAACAGCGCCGTCGCCACCGGCTGCAAGGCCAGCGCCACGCGCAGTTTCTTGACCATGTCGGCCTCGGACGCGTAGTCGAGATTCACCTGCACGGTCGAGGTGCGATACATCATCTGCGTGCCATGGGTTCCGACGCGGCCCATGTAATCGGTCATCAGTCGGTAGCGGCCCTTGGGCATCACCGGCATGGTTTCATGGCCCCATTCGGGTGCCGCCCCGATCCCCAAGAAACGCACGCCCATCGGATCGGCAATCGACCGCACCTCATCCAGATGGGTTTGCAGTTCCGCCGCCACTTCAAGCGTTGAAGCCAACGGAGCGCCGGACAGTTCAAACTGCCCACCCGGTTCCAGACTGACGTTTGCGCCGTCACGGGTCAGGCCTATGACATGCTCACCCTCACGTACCGGGGTCCAGCCGTATCGCTGCGCAAGCCCGTCGAAGATCGCCGAGATCGAACGCTTGCCCGCATAGGGCAGGGGTGCGTGGGTGTCGGTCAGCCAACCGAACTTCTCATGCTCGGCCCCGATCAGCCACTGGTCGCGGGGCTTGTTGCCCGATTCCATATAGGCGGCCAGCTGGTCAAAGCTTTCGATCGGCCCGCCGCCGGACTGTGGAATTGACATGGCCTTGGCTCCGGAGCTGGCAGATGAGGTCCGAAGGGTGGACCGGCGCCCATGGGTGTCAAGTGCGCAGGCCCAAGTCAAGGCCCCGCCAAAAGGTGTTACAGCGCGATCAGCGCACAACCACCCCCGCACCGGTGCGCGCCCAGATCAGCCGGTCAAAGGCGTTCAGGGCGACGATCTTGCTGTCTGTGGTGCCTTCCGCCGACAGGGCGGCGACAAGGGCTGCGGTGTCCATCCCTGGCAACGACGCGAAAGCGTCAAACAGCGCCTCGGCCCCTTGCGCCTCAACCGGGATGTGCAAGGGCTCACCGTCCAGCGGGCGCAACTTCCAGATGCGGCGACCGCGCAGGGTCAGCAAGCGAACCTCAGACAGATCGGGCAGACCGACAAAGCCACCGGTACGCGGCCCAAGGTAGGCAATCTGCGCCTCGGTCACGCGGACGATGCCTGGGGCCTCGCCCGCCTGCGCAAAGCGGCTGCGACGGTAGGCCTGCACCCCCCACGCCAGCCCAAGGGTAAGGAGAAGAAGGCCAAGGAGTGGCACCACATAGCCCTCGCCCACGGCCAGGAGCCACAGACCCAGCACCCCGACAGCAGCTGCGGCAATGCTTTCGCGGTGTGCAGTCAGGGTGGCGGCAAGTTCTGGTCGGATAAAGCTCATATCCAGTCTCCGCAGGCGGCTTGCCACAGGGTCAGGGCCGCGACGGCGGCGGTATCGGCACGCAGGATGCGGGGGCCAAGCGTCAGAAGCGTGACCATGGGGAGGGTGCGCAAACGCTTGGCCTCATCGGCCGCAAAGCCGCCCTCGGGGCCGATCAGGATGGCGGCGGGGCCTTTGGCGGGGGCCAGATGGGCGGGTTGGCCCAGCGTGGTTTCGTCGCACCAATACAGGCGGCGGTCAGCGGGCCATTGCGCCAGCAGCCGGTCCAGCGCCACAAGTTCAGCGACCTGGGGGACATAAGTGGCCCCGCATTGTTCCGCCGCCTCCATCGCGTGGGCTTGCAGGCGGTGTTGCCGGATGCGGTCGGCGTTGGTGTGGCGGGTCTGGACCGGCATGATGCGGGCTGCGCCCAGCTCCACCGCCTTTTCCACGATGAAATCGGTGCGGGCTTTCTTGATGGGTGCGAACAGCAACCACAGGTCGGGCGGCAGATGCAGCGGCTTGGTCCGCGCTTCACAAGTGGCACAGCCGCCGCGTTTGCCGGCGGTGGTCAGAGTGGCGCGCCATTCGCCATCGATGCCGTTGAACAGCAAAATCGCCGCACCGGGGCCTAGTCGCATCACCCCGGTCAGGTAGTGCGACTGGCCTTCCGTCAGGGGCACGGCTTGCCCGTGGCCCAAGGGGTGGTCTACATGAAGCCTGATCTTCGCATCCGACATGAGCGTGACCCTATGTCCCTGCCGCCCGAATTGCCAGAGGTTGAGCCCGCTGGACCACCAGCCGAATGGATGGTCGCCAAAGGGACTGTCGCCGATGCACCGCGCGGCAATTGGGTGGATGTCTATGCTCCGACCCGTGCGCGGCCTTACTTGCGGCTAAGCCGGGCCGACCGGCCAATCGGAACATGGCTTCTGCTTATCCCCTGCCTTTGGGCGATTGCGCTTGCAGGGGGGGTGTCGGGGTTCCGGGGGTGGGACCTGTGGCTTGTGGCCAGCTGCGCCGTGGGGGCATTCCTGATGCGAGGGGCGGGCTGCACCTGGAACGACATCACCGACCGCGAGATTGACGCAGCCGTTGCCCGCACCCGCAGCCGGCCGGTCCCGTCGGGTCAGGTGACGGTGAAGGGGGCTTTGGTCTGGATGGTGGTGCAGGCAATGCTCGCAGCAGGGATATTGTTCAGTTACAACTGGTTGGCAGTGGGGCTTGGCGTCGCCTCGCTGGCTTTGGTCGCGGTGTATCCCTTTGCCAAGCGCTTTACCTGGTGGCCGCAGGTGTTCTTGGGGCTGGCGTTCAACTGGGGTGCCTTGCTGGCCTGGGCTGCCCATGCGGGTGAGGTGCCGGTGGCGGCGGTCCTGTTGTATGCAGGCGGCATCGCATGGACGCTTTATTACGACACGATCTACGCCCATCAAGACCGTGAGGATGATGCGCTGATCGGCGTCAAATCCACCGCGCGGCTGTTTGGCGATCGCAGCCGGGGCTGGCTTTGGGCGTTCTTCGTGGCGACAATAGTGCTGCTGGGGGCTGCAGTCGTGGTGGCCCATGCCGACGAAGGCCGGGTTCTTGCAATGGTCACTGCGCTGATGGGGGTCTGGGCCATGGGCTGGCACATCGCCTGGCAGCTGCGGCGGCTGAATCTGGATGATCCCGCCTCATGCCTTGCGGTGTTTCGGGCCAACCGGGATGCGGGGCTGATCCCTGTGCCGTTTCTTGCCGTCGCGGCCTGGCTTGGTTGAACCTGCCCGCCATAGGCCCTAGGAAGCAAGTGCACTCCTGCCCGACCCGAGTCCTGGTTCCCTTGCCCCAACGTATTCGCCAGCTTTCGACCACCACGCTTGCCCTGCTCGCCTTCTTGCTGGCGGCGATGCTGATGGTGACTGTTGCCTACGCCGCCGCCCTGGTGATCGAGGCGCGGACCAGCAAGGTGGTGACCGGGCGTCTGGTCGAGGCAAAGATCGACTGGGTCACAGTGCAGGCCGATGGTTTGCAAGTCCAGTTGACCGGCACCGCCCCGAATGAAGCAACACGGTTCCGAGCGGTGAACATGGTTGGATCACTGGTTGATGCCTCACGCATCCGCGACGGGCTGGATGTCACGCCGGCCTCCGCCATTCGCGCGCCGGACTTTTCGGTGCAGATGTTGCGGACCGAAGACGGGATCCAGCTTATCGGCCTGATGCCGGAAACCCCCGGCGAAGGTGCGATGACCGAACTGGCGCTGGCCGATGCCGCCGCCGCGCTGACCCCCGGAACCGACCTGACCAATATGCTGGAATCGGCCAATTACCCCGCGCCGGAAACCTGGGGGCCGGCGCTTGCCTTCGGGCTTGAGGCGCTGAAGCGGCTGGAGCGGTCGAAGGTTTCGGTCAACGCCGCGCGCGTCGAAGTCACCGCGATTTCCGACAGCGAGGCACAAAAGCGTCGGCTGGAAAGCGACCTGCGCGCCATCGCCCCTGAGGGGGTGGAGCTTGTGCTTGACATCTCGGCCCCGCGGCCAGTGATCACGCCCTTCACACTGCGGTTCGTGATTGATGCTGAAGGCGCGCGGTTTGACAGCTGTTCGGCTGACACCGATCGCGCGCAAAGCCAGATCCTTTCCGCCGCCACCACTGCAGGCCTGAGCGGACGGCCGTTCTGCACCATCGGCCTTGGCACCCCGACCCCGCGTTGGGCCGAGGCCGTGGCACTGGCCATCCGTGCTGTGGCAGAACTGGGGTCAGCCTCGGTCACTTTCTCGGACGCGGACGTGACCCTGCTGGCGGGCAGCGAAGTCAGCCAGGCCGCCTTTGACAAGGTGGTGGGAGAGTTGGAAACCGGGTTGCCGGACGCGTTCTCGCTGACCTCGACGCTGGAGCAGAAAGAAGCAGCCACACAAGGGCCGGCGGAATTTACTGCGACCGTATCTGAGGCGGGCGATGTAACCCTGCGGGGCCGCTTGACGGATGAGGTTCAGCGCCAGGCGGTCGACGCCTTTGCCCGCGCCGCGTTCGAGGGGGCCAAGGTGCTGACCGCCACGCGCCTTGACGACAGCCTGCCCGATGGCTGGCCAGTGCGGGTGCTGGCCGGGCTTGAGGCATTGGCCGAAGTGGAAAGCGGCAGCCTTCTGGTGCGGGCCGATACGGTTGAGGTGACGGGCGTGACCGGGTCACAAGGCGCGCGCGGACGGATCACGCAGATCCTGTCGGGCAAGCTGGGCCAGGGTCAAACCTTTCGGGTGAACGTGAGGTACGTTGAGGCATTGGACCCCGTGGCATCGCTTCCCACGCCCGAAGAATGTGCAGCGGATGTGAACGCGGTGATCGCGCAGAACAAGATCACTTTCACCCCGGCCTCGGCCGAAATTGCGACCGCCGCGCGCCCGGTGCTTGACGCCCTTGCGGCAATCCTTGTGGCCTGCCCGCCGATGCAGCTGGAAATCGGCGGCCATACCGATGCGCAAGGGTCCGAAGGCGGCAATCAGGCACTTGCCCAAGCCCGGGCCGAAGCGGTTCTGGTGGCGCTGCAGGGGCGGCGGATCGACACGTCGGGGATGACGGCAGTGGGATTTGGCGAAGCGACACCGATTGCCGACAACGCCACCGAAGAGGGGCGTGAGGCCAACCGGCGGATCGAGTTTGTGCTGAAAGGCGTGCCTGAGGGGGCTGCCGTGGCCGAAGCGGACGCCCCCGCACCCGGGGCAGAAACTGCTCCGGATGCGGGGGAAACAAGCACCATCCCGCCCCCGGCCAATCCGGCAGCAACGGCCACCCCGGAAGAGGCGGTGCCCGCTGAGGCACCAGCCGATGCCGCCACTGAAGACCAGGCCCCTACAGCCGGGCCGGACTTTTCCGGCGACACCAGCCCCTCGGTCGCCCCGACCGAACAGACCATCCGCCCGCTGCCGCGCCCCGAAGGCCTCGCCTCGCAGGAAGATCCATGAACCGCACCGAATTTGTCATCGCCACCGCGATCATCCTGCTTGTGTCCTTTGCGGTGGGTTGGTTCACCCACTGGCTTTTGCACCGCTTTACCCGGGTTGCCGGCGGCGACATGGGCGAAATGGACCGTCTGGCGCAATCCCTGCACGAGGCGGAAGAACTGCGCGATCAGGCGCTGGCCTATATGGAATCACGCGAATCCGAACTGATGACCCATATCAACCAGACCGAAGCGGAACTGCGCGCCGCGATGGAAGGCCTGCGCGACGCAAGACACGAGGCCGAGGAAATGCGCGCCTACATCGAACGGATGCACGCCAACGGCTGAGTTTGCGGTTGTGACGCGGGCCGTTCGGCAAGCAGGGCCAGCACCCCTGCCGAGTGTAGCCGCGCGAAGGTTTGATCAAAAACCCGCACGAGGATCGGCCCGGAACTGGACAAGCCCGCCTTGAAGTGTCACCCCTTCAGGCAATCCAATGGAGGCCCCCATGCTCGATTCCGTGACCGACCTTGCGTCGCTTCTGAAAGACCCCTCGCTGCTGGTGACGCAGGCCTATGTGGCCGGCGCATGGGTCAATGCCGATGATGGGACCACCTTTCCGGTGACGAACCCCGCACGCGGCGATGTGATCTGCCACCTGCCGAACCTTGGCCGCGCTGAAACCGCCCGGGCGATCACGGCGGCCCATGCCGCGCACCGCGAATGGGCGGGCCGCACCGCCAAGGAACGCGCGCAGGTGATGCGCAAGTGGTTCGATCTGTGCATGGCCAACCAGGATGACCTTGCCACCATCCTGACCGCCGAGATGGGCAAACCCGTAGCCGAGGCCAAGGGCGAGATTGCCTATGGCTCCTCCTACATCGAGTTTTATGGCGAGGAAGCCAAGCGCACCTATGGTGAGGTGATCCCCGGCCACCAGCGCGACAAGCGGATTCAGGTGATCAAGCAACCGATCGGGGTGGCGGCGTCGATCACACCCTGGAACTTCCCGAACGCGATGATCGCGCGGAAAGTGGCCCCGGCCCTGGCGGCGGGCTGTGGCTTTGTGGCACGGCCTGCGGCGGAAACCCCGTTGTCGGCGCTGGCGCTGGCGCTGCTGGCCGAACGCGCCGGGGTTCCGGGGGGGCTGTTCTCGGTCATCACGTCAAAGCGGTCTTCCGACATCGGGAAAGAGTTTTGCGAAAACCCGCTGATCCGCAAGCTGACCTTCACCGGGTCAACGGAAGTGGGTCGCATCCTGTTGAAGCAGGCTGCCGACCAGATCCTGAAATGCAGCATGGAGTTGGGCGGCAACGCGCCGTTCATCGTCTTTGACGACGCTGATCTGGATGCGGCGGTCGAAGGGGCAATGATCTCAAAGTTCCGCAACAACGGCCAGACCTGCGTCTGCGCCAACCGGATCTATGTGCAGGCCGGGGTCTATGACGCCTTCGCCGAAAAGCTGGCGGTTGCGGTCAAGAAGCTGGCGATCGGTGACGGGTTGCTGCCCGGCGTCACCACCGGCCCGCTGATCAACGAAGCGGCGGTGGAAAAGGTTGAAGAACACATCGCCGACGTGCTGGCCGGCGGCGGCAAGATCATGACCGGCGGCAAGCGGCATGAATTGGGGGGGACGTTCTTCCAGCCCACTGTGGTGACCGGCGTGACTTCGACCATGAAGGTCACGAACGAGGAAACCTTCGGCCCACTCGCCCCGCTGTTCAAGTTTGACACGGAAGAGGAAGTGATCCAGCGCGCCAATGACACGATCTTCGGCCTTGCCAGCTATTTCTACGCCCGCGACATCGGCCGCATCACTCGCGTCCAGGAACAGCTGGAATACGGGATGGTGGGTGTGAACACGGGCCTCATCTCCAACGAGATGGCGCCGTTCGGCGGGGTCAAGCAGTCGGGTCTGGGGCGCGAAGGCAGCCGCCACGGTCTGGATGACTATATGGAACTGAAATACATCTGCCTGTCGATCTGAACCCCCCGCTTGTCGCCACCTGCGTCGCTTCTTCGTTTATGTCCCGGCGACGAGCGCAGGCAGTGCGACGAGGAGCGCCCGGAAGGAAAACCGCATGACCGACGACTACACCCCCCCGAAGGTCTGGACCTGGGACCAGGCCAGTGGCGGCCAGTTCGCCAACATCAACCGCCCCATCGCCGGGGCGACGCATGACAAGGCCCTGCCGGTCGGTGCGCATCCGTTGCAGCTGTATTCCCTGGCGACGCCCAACGGCATCAAGGTCACCATCCTGCTGGAAGAGCTGCTGGACGCCGGCGTTGAGGCCGAATACGACGCCTGGCTGATTGAGATCAACAAGGGTGACCAGTTCGGTTCGGGCTTTGTTGCCGCAAACCCGAATTCCAAGATCCCGGCGCTGATGGACCATGGCACCACCCCGCCACAACGGGTTTTTGAATCCGCCTCGATCATGCTGTATCTGGCCGAAAAGTTCGGCGGGGCCTTCATCCCGAAAGACCCTGCCCAGCGGACCGAGATGTTCAACTGGCTGTTCTGGCAGATGGGATCGGCCCCTTTCGTCGGCGGCGGCTTCGGGCATTTCTACGCTTACGCGCCGACCAAGCAGGAATACCCGATCAACCGCTACGCCATGGAAACCAAGCGCCAGCTTGACGTGCTGGACCAGCATCTTGCCGCCAATGCGTGGATGGCGGGTGAGTATTCCCTTGCCGACATGGCAATCTATGCCTGGTACGGCAACATGGTCTTGGGCCGCGCCTACAACGCTGCGGAATTCCTGGATGTGGCCAGCTATACCCATGTTCTGGCCTGGGCGCAAAAGATCGACGTCCGGCCTGCGGTCATCCGCGGGCGTATGGTCAACCGGTCATGGGGTGAGCCGCATGAACAGCTGCCGGAACGCCACTCGGCCGCGGATTTCGACAAAGGGTGACGGGATCAGGCCCGCCGCCGTCGCGGGCTGGACGGACAGGGCGGGCGCGGGGCATGATCCTTGCGCCTGAACCCCTGAAAGGACATCGCCATGCAATCCATTACAAAACTGCCCACGACCGACGGCGTCGCGCCCGCGACGGGCGACCTTGACGGTTGGGTGGTCACCGAAGGCAGTCCGTCAATGAAGACCTGGGTGCTGCATACGGCATCGGACGGGTCGATGGTCAGCGGTATCTGGGAATGTACGGTGGGCAGCTACCATGCGACCTACACCGCCTATGAATATGTGGTGCTGATCCAGGGGCGGATCGTGATCACCCCTGACGGCGGCACCCCGGTTACCGTGCAGGCGGGCGATGCTTTCGTGGTGGAGAAGGACTTCAAGGGCACCTGGAAGATCGAGGAAGACGTGCGCAAACATTTCGACTTTGTCGTCAACTGATGCGGGTTGCCATCGTTACCGGGGCTGCGGGCGGCATGGGCCGGGCGATCACTGACCGGTTGCTGGCCGATGGTCTGCACGTTGTGGGTGTCGATATCGACGGCCCGGCGCTGCTGACCATGGCTGTAGACCGCAACGGATTTACCCCCGAAGCGGTGGACCTGATCGACCCCGACGCCATCATCGACCTGTTTGACCGGGTGACCGCCCGGTTCGGCGGCGTGGATGCGCTGGTCAACAATGCCGGGACCTGCTTCATGTCCGACTTTCCCGACATTCCGGCGGATGAACTGACCCGGCAGATGGAGATCAACTTTCATTCCGCCTTCCATTGCTGCCAGCAAGCCGTCAAGGCGATGGCGGGCAGGCCTGGCGTGCGAAAGATCGTGAACATCTCCTCCAATGGGGCTTATAACTTCGACGTGTTCGACCCGCCGCATTACCGTGCCTCAAAGGCGGCGATGGACACGTTGACCAAGGATCTCGCCCGCCGCTACGCGCGCGAAAAGATTGCCGTAAACTCCATCGCGCCGGCGATGACCGAGACGCCCCTGTTCAACGTCCTGACCGAAGATGTCCTGGCGCGAGCAATTTCTGCGATGCCGCATGGCGTGGCAATGCAACCGGATCAGATCGCGGCTTGGGTCGGCTTCCTGGTCTCGGCGGCAGGGGATGTGTCGTCGGGCAATATCATCATCCTGAACCAGGGGCGTGACGTCCGGTGAGGGGCCGATTTCGTCCAAGAAATCGAACCGGAGCCGTTCAAGGCTTCGGACCAGAGTTCTCGAAAACTCCGGTTCGTGCAGGCGGCCGATGAAGGTCACTGTTCACAAGCTGTTCGACTACCTTCTGGAGACGACGGCTTCGGAGCCGCCGGAATGTTTCATTGGCTTCTCCCTCGCCCGCTCGCCGCGCCTGAAGGATTTCATCGCAGACCTTGACCCAGAATTGTCGCTCGACTGGAACGGGATCAGTTTCCTTGGCCTGCCCGCCTTGCGCCAGCGGGTGCTGGATCAGGCCGGCCTTCCGCTTGACCCTGATACTGTCTTGATCACCGCTGGGGCGGCCGAGGCGAATTACCTCTTGTTTCGACAATTGCTGACGGCCGGGGATGAGATCATCACCGAAGCCCCCGGCTGGCCTCAGGCAGGTGTGATGGCCAAGGCCATCGGCGCGACATTGGTCGAGGTGGCGCGGGACGAAGCGCACCATTGGCACCTTGACCCGGATGCCGTGGCTGCTGCGATCACGCCGCGCACGCGAATGATCTTTTTGACCAATCCGAACAACCCCACCGGCCGCCTGATGCCCGAAGATGACTTGCGCGCGCTGGCGGCACTGGCCGACAGGCACGGTGTCTGGCTGGTGGTGGATGAGGTGTACGCCGGTCTGGAATGGTCTGGCCCACGGCCGCCTGCCATCGCCGGACTGACGCAGTTCGGGATCACCACGGGGTCCGTCTCGAAGGCGCTGGGGCTGCAAGGTTTGCGGACTGGCTGGATGATCTGCCAGACGCCAAAGGTGATCCGCGATGCGATGATCCTGCGGGAGAACTCGTCCGAGATCATGAATGCCTTGGGCGAACGGATTGCCGAAGTGGCGCTGCGCCCGGATCGGCTGGCAAACGCCCTGACCCGCGCCCGGCAAGAGGGGCGCGAAACGCTGGACCGGATGGACGCATTTGTAACCGCCGAGCCGCGCCTGGCCTGGGTGCGGCCGCAGGCCGGGCTGATCGGGCTGGCACGGCTGGACGGGATCGACGGCGAATCGCTGGCGCGCCGACTGCTGGCCCCCCCTTACCGAACCTTCCTGTTGCCCGGATCGGCGTATGGCTGCCCCAACCACATCCGCCTCGGTGCCGGTGGCGGGCCGGAAACGCGGCTGGAGGAAGGTTTAGGCCGCCTCTCCACCATGTTGCGCGCCTGGCAGGACTGATTCAAGCCCCTGAAAACAAGCGCGTTATCGGATAGCACCGCGCTGATTTTGCCTAGCATGGCCCAATGCCCCATTCCTTTGGACATCGCCCCAGACGACGGGGCCAACCTCTGAAAGGAATCGACATGCTGCCCACTGTCATGACCGTGAAATCGACGCTGGTCGCCGCCATTGCGGCCCTGTCCATCGCCACCATCCCAGCCCCGGCGCTTGCCTTGGGTGACAAGGAAAAGGGTTTCGTCGCCGGTGTCGCCACCGCCGTCATCGTTGACGAGCTGTTGAAGAACAACCGCAAGGCCCGGGCCTATGACCGCGGCTATACCGCTGCTCCCGTCTATGTCGAGCCGCGGGTGGTGTATGTCGAACCGCAGCGCACCACGTCGATCTACCGCACCCCGGCGGCCCGCGCGTTCAACAGCTATTCCGCCGCCGAGCGCAAGGCCATCCAGCGCAACCTGCGGTCATGGGGCTACTATCGCGGCGGAATTGACGGGTCATTCGGCCCCGGCACCTACAACGCCATCGTGTCCTACGCCCGCGATGAAGGGGCGGTTAACAACCTGTCCAGCACCAACGGTGCGTTCGCTGTCTACGACGGCCTGATCTTCTGATCCCTTTCCCCAAGTGGTCAAACCTGTGATCAGGCCCTTTGCCCCCGGTCCGGAACCTGTCCGGTCCGGGGGTTACTTTGTGCGGGGAAGGGATTTCCGGGCGCGCGCCGGTGGTACCGCCAAGGATTGCCCATCCCCGCGCGTCACAGATAACGTGATGCTGATGAACACGCCCGATGAAACCCTTGCCTCTGCCGCCGCTGATGGCGACCGCACAGCGTTTGCCACGCTGGTGCACCGGCATTACGACCGAGTTCAGGGGTTGGCGTGGCGGCTGACCGGCAGCCGGACCGAAGCCGAGGATCTGGCGCAAGACATTTGCGCCGCCCTGCCCCAGAAGCTGCGACACTGGCGGGGCGAGGCGAAGTTTACCACCTGGCTCTACCGTGTGGTTGTCAACGCTGCGCATGACCTGCGCCGCCGGCAGGCCACAAGGTCCCGCGCCGCGCTTGGCTGGGGCGACTGGGAATTGGCCCGTCAGGATGAAATTGCCATCCAGGCCGAAGCGCAGGACTGGCTGGCCCAGGCGATGACCCAGCTTTCACCCGAATTACGCGATACCGTGGCGCTGGTTCTGGGCGAAGAGATGACACAAGCCGAAGCTGGGCAGATTCTGGGCCTGTCCGAAGGCACCATCGCCTGGCGGATGAGCGAAGTGAAAAAGCGCCTCCGGGCCATGGCAAGGGAGGACGCGAAATGAGCGACGGTCTTGATGACCTGCAGCTGAACGATCTGCGCCGTTCCTTGCGGGCCGCACCTGCGCCTGACGCCAATGCCAAAGCCCGTGCGCTGTCGCTGGCGATGGAAAATTTCGACCGGCTCCAAGAAAGCAATGATCCGTTGCGTCCCAGTCAGGACCGCCCGAGCGAGGCGGGGTTCCTGAAGGGAGTGAAGACGATGCTGATGAGCCTGAAACTGCGACCCGCTCTGGTGGCGACGACCTCTGTCGCGGCCCTGTGTCTGGGAGCGGTGATCCTGTTGCCGATGGGCGACCTGTTGCGCCGCGAACGCGCCGAAGCGCCGCCTGCACTGGCGCCTGCGACCACCGCAGCCGAACGGGATGCGCTCAAGCGCGCTGCCCCTGTCGCGCCAGCGACCCCGATGCAACGAAAGCTTGCGGTCGGCGCCGACGCGCAGCAGCCCGCCCCTGCCAAGCCCGAGGCGCTGGCGCTTGGCCGCACGGAGGGTATCGTTGCGCAGGATTACGGCACGGTCGCTGCGGGCGAGGCGACCGAGACGGAGGCACCGCTGACCGACAGCTATGCCGCCGAGCCGCTGGCCGAGGCGCGCAACCGCACCGACCTGACGGCAGCCGCGCCTGCGCCCGTCGACCTGATCGCGGCCCGACCCGTGGCCAGCACCGAAGCCTTCGCCAACGCCGAGGCCAACCCGGTCAAGGTCACGGCCGAAGAACCCGTCTCGACCTTCTCCATCGACACCGACACCGCATCCTATGCCATCGTGCGCCAGTCCCTGTCGATGGGCGCGCTGCCCCCCGCCGAGGCGGTGCGGATCGAGGAGATGGTGAACTATTTCCCCTATGCCTACCCCGCGCCCACCGGCGATGCGCCCTTTGCCGCCTCGGTCTCGGTCATGCCGACACCATGGAACCCCGGCACGCGGCTGGTGCGGATCGGCCTGCAAGGGGCCCTGCCGGCAGTCGCGGATCGCCCGCCCCTGAACCTCGTCTTCCTCATTGACACCTCCGGATCGATGGACGAGCCGAACAAACTGCCCCTGCTCAAACAATCCATTGCTTTGGCACTGTCGGAACTGCGCCCCGAGGATCAGGTCGCGCTCGTGGCCTATGCCGGGTCGGCGGGCGAGGTGCTGGCACCGACGCCTGCGGGGAACCGCGATGCAATCCTGACCGCGCTCGACAACCTTTCCGCAGGCGGCTCCACCGCCGGGGCCGAGGGGATCGAGCTTGCCTATCAGGTCGCCGCCCGCATGGCTGCTGACGGAGAGGTCAGCCGCGTCCTGCTGGCCACGGATGGCGATTTCAACGTCGGCCTCAGCGATCCGGCGGGCCTTGAGGCCTATGTCGCCCGTCAGCGAGAAACGGGGATCTACCTGTCCGTGCTCGGCTTTGGG
>JANPJU010000082.1:0-61619 GCA_031425675.1 Paracoccaceae bacterium
CCGCAGCGCCTGATGGTCATCGTGGCCGTCGTCACCCTTGGCGCGGTGGCGCTGACCACGGCCGCCATCTGGGGGATCGAGCGCCGGGTCATACCGGCCCGCCTGCCAGACGACACGCCCCTGATGCGCGGTCTGGCCGAGGTCTGGTCAGAAACCCGCACCCGGGTTTTCACCCTGTTCATCTTCCTGTCGATGACCGCCTTTTTCCTGCAGGAACTGATCCTTGAGCCCTATGCCGGGCTGGTCTTCGCCTATTCCCCCGGCCAGTCGACCAGCCTTTCGGGCGCGCAGCATGGCGGCATGTTTGTCGGCATGCTGGCGGTCGGCATCGCGGTGTCGTTCCTGAAGATCGGCACGCTGCGGGTCTGGGTCACCGCCGGATGCGTCGGGTCTGCCGTCATGCTGGCGCTGATTGCCGCCCTTGGGCAGCTTGGCATCGGGTTCCTTACCCCTGCCGTCACTGTCCTTGGCGTCTTTTCCGGCATGTTTGCCATCGCCTCGATCGGGGCGATGATGCAACTGGCTGGGCAGGGCCGTCCGGGGCGTGAGGGCACGCGGATGGGCGTCTGGGGCGCATCGCAGGCCATCGCGCAAGGCCTTGGCGGATTTGCCGGGACGGCGCTGGTCGATGTGCTGCGCATCTCGGGTGATACGGCGGATGCCTTTGGTCTGGTGTTCCTGATCGAGGCGCTGCTTTTTCTTGCCGCGGGCCTGATGGCCTGGCGGATCATTGACGGTGGCCGCCCGCGCGCCCCGTCTGCCAATCTTGTTCCGGGAGAATGACCATGGCTTACGATGTATTCGTTGTGGGTGGCGGGCCTTCCGGGGCAACCGCAGCCGAAGACCTTGCCCGTGCGGGCAAGCGCGTGGCGATGCTGGACCGCGATGGGCGGATCAAGCCCTGCGGTGGGGCGATCCCACCCCGCGCGATCCAGGATTTCGCGATTCCGGATGAATACATCGTGGCCAAGGTCGATGTGGCGCGCATGATCTCGCCCACCGGGCGGTCGGTCGATATCCATATCGAGAACGGCTATGTCGGCATGGTGGACCGCGAACATTTTGACGAATTTTTGCGCGTGCGGGCCGTGACGGCAGGCGCTGACCGCCTGACCGGCACCTATCTGCGGATCGAGCGGGACAGCGCGGGCACCCATGTCGTCTGGCGCGACAAGGTCAGCGGTGAAGAACAACGCACCCTTACCAGGCTGATCATCGGCGCGGATGGCGCGCGGTCGGTCGTGGCGCGGGATGAGGTGCCGGGCGGCGACACCATCCCGTACGTCATCGCCTATCATGAGATCATCAAGGCCCCAGCCGCCAACAAGGACTACGACCCGAAGCGGTGTGATGTGATCTATGACGGGCGGATCAGTCCTGATTTCTACGGCTGGGTCTTTCCGCACGGCGAAAATGCCAGTGTTGGGATGGGCACCGGCGTGGACGGCGTGAACCTGAAAGAGGCGACGGCGGCGCTGCGGGCGTCATCGGGCCTGACGGGCTGTGAAACGATCCGCCGCGAAGGCGCGCCGATCCCGCTGAAGCCTTTGGACAAATGGGACAATGGCCGGGATGTGGTCCTGGCCGGGGATGCCGCCGGGGTGGTTGCACCCAGTTCGGGCGAAGGGATTTACTATGCCATGCTGGGGGGCCGCGTTGCCGCGACGGCGGCGCAGGCCTGCCTTGCCTCGGGCAAGGCCCGCGATCTGAAACTGGCGCGAAAACTGTTCATGAAGGACAACAAGACCGTGTTCAAGGTGCTGCGGTCGATGCAGGACGCCTATTACAAGTCCGACGACCGGCGCGAACGCTTTGTCAGCCTGTGCCATGACCGCGATGTGCAAAAGCTGACGTTCGAGGCTTACATGAACAAGAAGCTTGTCGCCGCGCGGCCTTTGGCGCACCTCAAGATCGGGGTGAAGAACGTGGCGCATCTGATGGGCTGGGTAAAACCCGGCTGGATCTGACCCATGGACGGCAGCCTTGAGGAAATGATCCCCGCCTGGGTTGATGGACGCCTGCAATCCCTTGGGAAGCTTGAGGTTCACCAGCGCGGATTGCGGCACAAGGCGGTGTCGGTCTTCGTGCTGGACGGCCCGCGCGTGCTGATCCAGCAGCGCGCGGCGGGCAAGTATCACACGCCGGATCTGTGGGCCAATACCTGCTGCACGCACCCCCGCTGGGAGGAAGACCCCGCCACCTGCGCCGTCCGCCGCCTGCGTGAGGAATTGGGAATCACCGGCCTGTACCCGGCCTTCGCGGGCCGCGTGGAATACCGCGCCGATGTCGGGTCCGGCCTGATCGAACATGAACTGGTCGATATCTTCGTCGCCGAAGCGCCCGCTGACCTGCCCCTCCAGCTGAACCCCGATGAGGTGCAGGCGGTTCGCTGGGTCAACCTGTACGACCTGTCGGCCGAGGTTTTGCGGACGCCGGACGCCTTTACCCCCTGGCTGCGGATTTACCTGACCGAGCACATGGACCGCATCTTCGGCGCATTGGCGGGAAGCCTGCGTCAGGCGTAGGGACCCATATTCCTTTAAAGGAGTTTGCAAAAGTTCTCGAAAGCTTTTGCGCCCCGTCCGGGGCGTTCAGCGCTCCAGCCAGCCGGTGATTGCCTGCGCCACGGCGTCGGCGTGGTCTTCATGCGCCAGATGTCCAAGGTCCGGCAGCTCCAGATAATCCGCGCGCGGCAACATTGTCGCCGCCTGTCTTGACACCCGTGGCGGCACGATCTTGTCGCCCGCCGTGGCCAGCAGCAGCGTCCGCGTCGTCAGTTGCGGGGCCCGCGCCATCAGCCGGTCAATCCGCCATTGTGCCATCATGCCCAGCGTGCCGTCGACATGGGCCGCTTTGCGCACCAGCGTCAGGTATTGCGCCACCCCCGCCGCGTCTTGCGGTGATCCGGTGTTGTCCAGCAAACTGCGCACCTTGGGTTCCGTCCCCCAAAGCCTGCTGATGACCGAGGACACGAAGGGCGTTGCCGACAGCGCCCGCGCCAGAAGCGGAAACAGGAAGCCCGCCGCACCATCGAACTGGCCAAGGGCCGCGTTGATTCCGACCACCGCCCGCAGGGGGATCAGCGTCGAAAGCTGCAACGCCAGCGCCGCCCCGGCGGAGTGGCCGATCACCATCTCAGGCTGCCAGCTTTCCTGCGCCAGAAGCGTCGCAAGATCTTCGGCCATCGGTTCAATCCCGAAACGGGTGCGGGATCCGGGCCGGGTGAAGCCTTGCCCCGGCAGGTCCGGCACAATGCAGCGCCAGTCAGCCAAGGCCGGGATCAGATGGCGGAACGAATGGCCCGAGGCACCCGCACCGTGCAGCATAAGGACGGTCGGCCCGGTGCCTTGATCGACCACGCACCAGTCATGCGGGCGGGCGCGGATCTGTCGCGCCTTGGCCCGATAAGGCCAGTCGGGGGGAAGGGTGTTTGACATTCAGCCAGCTTGCATCGGCGCAAGGGCGGCCTCAAGGGCCGATGACAGGCGTTCCGCCGTCGCACGGGGCAAGGGCAGGTAGGCCGCCCCCAGCGTGACTGACAGTGCGCGCAAGCCGTCCTGCGGGCGGGTGGCCGTGTCGATCACCACGCCGGGAAATCCCGCGCGGCCCCAGGCCTTGGCGGCGACTTCCGCCTCAGCCTCGGCCCGTGCGCGGCCTGGCGTGCCGTCAAGGGCGATGTTCGCCCGCCCGTCGGTCAACAGCGCCAACACCGGCGTCAGGCCCTTGGCCCGCGCGCGGATTGCGGTTTCCTGTGCCATCTGCAACGCCGCAGCAAGGGGCGTGCCCCCACCCCCCGGCAGCCCGGCCAACCGCCGCTTGGTCTGCACCAGGGACCGCGTCGGCGGCAGGATCAGTTCCGCCCCCGCCCCACGAAAGGCGATCAGCGCCACATGGTCGCGCCGGGCATAGGCACGGGCAAGAAGGAGTTCGACCGCCCCCTTCGCCTCGGCCAGCCGGGCAAGGGCCGCCGAGCCGGAAGCGTCAACGGCAAAGATCAGGACCCGCTCATTGCGTTCCTGATAGCGGCGGATGCGCAGGTCGGCAGGGCGGATATGCACCAGCCGGTCCTGCAGCGCGGTTTTTCGGCGCATCCCCTGCCAGGGGGCCGCCGCGCGCAAGGTGGCGATCAGGTCCAGCCGCAAGCCCGCCGATGGCCGACCGGGCCTTGCCGCAAGGGGCCGTCCGTGGCTGTGGCCGGGTCGCGCCTCGCCCGATCCGGTGGCCCCGCCGGTCGCGCGGGCGGCGCGGGCGATGGCAAGGCGGTCCAGCAACGCCTCGGGCAGGGCGGCGCGGACGGCCTCAAGCACCAACTCCTCCGGGATGTCGCCGGGGTCGGGGCGGCTGTCGCCGTCACTGTCGCCTTCGGTTTCCGGATCGGGTGCTGGGGGCGGTGGGGCGTCGTCAGACGCTTGCGGCCAGCGGGTGGCGCGGTGGGCGAAGACCAGTTCGGCGGCGGTCGTCACATCCTCGGCCCGCACACCGGCATGACCGCGCAAGGCCGCCAGCACCCGCGTCAGCCGCAGGGCCAGCAGCGGCGCGCGCAGGGAATAGATGCCAAGGCTGACCGCCACGCCCGCCAGCGTCACAGCGGCCTTGGGCGGCACCCGCAGCGTCATGAAACGCGCACGGGCGGCGGCAATCTGGCCCGCATCCAAGGCAAGCGGCAGCGCTTCGGCAAAGGGGATGTCTTCCAGCGACAGAAACAGCGCCACGCGGTCGGCAAGGGCGGCGGGCAGGGTTTCTTCCGCCTCGGCGCCTTCATCCAGCGCCACAAGGCAATGTTTCGGTGTGTCCAGCGCCTGTGCCAGCCGCGCGGCAAGGCCAGCGGGGCAGCGTTCCGCCATCGTCAAGACCAGGGTCGAAGGCTGGGCCAGCACCCCAAGCGTGCGCACCTGCCGCCCTTCGGCCAGTGTCGCGGTCAGATCCAACCCGCCAAACAGCGCCTCATCCCCAAGCGAGGGGTGCAGGCGGCGCAGGGGCAGCGGCAGGGCGGGCAGGGCTGCCAGAACCGCCTCACGCACCGGGCCGGACCGGGCGCGCAGCCACAGACCGCCAAGCCCCGCCGGGTCAACCGCCAGTGCGGACAGGGCAAGGCGCACCCGGTCCCAGGCGGGCGAGGTCACCGCAGGGTCAGCAATGGTGGACATCTCGGTCAGGGAAGTACCTCGGCCAGCGTGCGGCCAACGCGGGCTGCGGACCCCGCCTCATCCAGCGGATCGCGGCGCAGGCGGTGCGACAGGGCCATGGGGGCCACGCGGCGCAGGTGGGTGCGGCGGACGGTGGTATCACCCTCAAACGCGGCCAGCGCACGGGCGGCGCGCAGCAGGGTCAGCTCACCGCGCAGGCCATCGGACCCCAGCGCAAGGCACAGGGCCGCACAGTCGTGCAAGACCACGCCGGGGGTCTTCAGCTTTGGCAGCGCCTCGCGCGCGGCGAGGATCTGGTTGCGCAGGCCCGCATCCATCACCCGCCAGGTCTTCATGAACTTGTCATACTGATTTTCATAGGCATCGCGGCGGCGGATCACCTCAACCCGCGTCTCGATTTCCCTTGGGCTGGTCACCTCAACCGAAAGGCCGAACCGGTCCAGCAGCTGCGGGCGGAGTTCGCCTTCTTCCGGGTTGCCCGACCCGACCAGCACAAACCGCGCCGGATGGCGGATAGACAGGCCTTCGCGCTCGACGACGTTTTCGCCCGATTGCGCCACGTCAAGAAGGAGGTCAACGATGTGATCCTCCAAGAGGTTCACCTCGTCGATGTAAAGGTAGCCCCGGTTGGCGCGGGCCAGAAGGCCGGGCTCAAACGCCTTTTCCCCGCGCGTCAGGGCGCGTTCGATGTCAAGCGCGCCCACCACGCGGTCTTCGGTCACGCCAAGCGGCAGATCGACGACCGGCGTGGGCTTGGTGATGATCCGGTCCGTCACGCCTTGCGCCCAATCGGGGCAAAGGTCACGGCGCGGGGCGTTGATCGGGCACCCCTCAATCGCCTCGATCGGGGGGAGAAGGGCCGCCAGCGCGCGAACGGCGGTGGATTTGCCGGTGCCCCGGTCGCCGAAAACAAGGACACCACCAATGCCGGGGTCAATCGCGGTCAGGGTCATGGCCGCCTTCATATCCTCCTGGCCGACGATGGCCGAAAAGGGGAAGGGTTGGCGGGGCGTGTCGGTCTTGGTCATCGGGGGCTCATTCGGCAGGGGTCGGATGTGAAAACGGGCAAACGGCAGTATCGGCCCGGACAGCCGAGGGTGCAACCGCGAAGGCGGCGGCAAGGGGCGCGCTTGCCTCTGCCCGCGTGGGAGAGTGTGCCGGCGCGATGTCAGGCGGCGTGTCAAGAAGCGCCACACCGTTCCAGCCTCCCTCGGCCCCAAGGACGCGGAACCGGGCGTAAAGTTCATCGGAAAACCAGCCCTCGGCGCGGACGGCGGTGATGGCACGGCCATGCGGGCCGTCGCCGCGCGCGAAGTGGGCCATGGTCGCGGCGTCAGGCCAGATGGAAAAGGTGATCTGGTGCAAAAGTGGCACTTCACCGATGCCGATCTTGAACAGCACGTTTGGGTCCGCCCCGATCACTGCGGAAATGCCGGGAACCCGACGCCAGAAACGCAGCGCGCGGCTGGGCTTGACGCTGGCGCGGGTCAGCACCGCCAGCGGGCCGGCGGGCCGGTCTGGATCGGCGGCATGGGTTTCGGGGATGAACGGGTTGACCCCGGCCCAAGACCCGCGCGCCGAAAGCGGGGCCATGTAGACGCTGCACGCCTCAACCGCGTGGGCGCGCCAGCGCCGCCAGACCGGGCTTTGCGCGATGCGGGCGTGCGCCGTCGCCTCATCCGGCCAGACCGCCAGAATCGCCCAGACGCCCCAGTTCGGTTTCGGGGTAAAGCCTTCGCCGGTGCCAGAGCCGCACAGCTTCCAGAACATCAGGTGCGGTTCGCGGCGCAGGGCAAGCCGTGCGGCGGCCATCTGGCCGATGACCCACAAAGTCTGGCCAAGTCCCTGAAAGCGGAACAGGCTAAGGGTGGCTGTGGGCATGGCGGGTCCAGTGTAACGCTACGCTGACACTTTAACGCAAAAACGCCGCGCGGGAAGGGGCTGTTTTGCCGCATGAACTGCATAGTTGTAAATCTGGCTAGACACTCTATCATCCGGGACATGACAACACGCCCCACCCCCCTCCCGCGCCCACTCTCGCCTCATGAAACCCCCTCTGGCCAAGGTGAGGCGCTGGTGATCGGCGCTGGTCTTGGCGGACTTGCCACCGCTATGCGCCTTGGCGCGAAGGGCTGGCGTGTCACTGTGGTTGACCGGCTGGACCGCCCCGGCGGGCGTGGATCGTCGATCACCGAAGGCGGTCACCGCTTTGACCTTGGCCCCACCATCATCACCGTGCCGCAAATCCTGCGCGACCTTTGGGCCACGACGGGGCGTGATTTCCACAAGGACGTGGACCTGCGCCCGATGGACCCGTTCTACGAGATCCGCTTCGACGATGGCCGAACCTTCACCATGCGCACCGGTCAGGCTGCGATGGAGGCTGAGGTCGCCCGTGTCGCCCCCGACGACCTGCCCGGCTACCGCCGCTTTCTGGCCGATGCCAAGGCCCGCTACACCATCGGGTTCGAGGATCTTGGCCGCCGCCCGATGCACAAGCTGATCGACCTGATCAAGGTCCTGCCGACCTTTGTGAAGCTGCGGGCCGACAAGTCCGTCCATGCCCATGCCGCCAGCCGCGTCAAGGACCCGGCCTTGCGCTTTGCGCTGTCGTTCCACCCGCTGTTCATTGGCGGCGACCCGTTCCGTGTGACCAGCATCTATTCGCTGGTCAGCGATCTTGAGGCGTCGTTCGGGGTCCATTACGCCATGGGCGGGGTGCAGGCGATTGCCGATGCCATGGTCGCGGTGATCGAAGGGCAGGGTGGCCGGGTGATCCTGGGGACTGAGGTTGATGAGATCACCGTGACCCAGGGCCGCGCCTCGGGGGCCACGCTGAAGGATGGCCGCCGGTTTGAGGCTGAGGTGGTGGTGTCCAATGCCGACCCAGGCTTCACCTACGGCCAGCTTCTGCGAAACCATGTCAAACGCCGCTGGACTGACAAGCGCATGGCCCGCGCCCTCTGGTCAATGGGCCTGTTCGTCTGGTATTTCGGCACCAAGGGCACGCGCGAGATGTGGCCGGATGTCGGCCACCACACCATCGCTGTCGGCCCCCGCTACAAGGACCACATCCGCGACATCTTTCGGTCTGGGACGCTTGCGAAGGATATGAGCCTCTATGTCCACCGCCCCACCGTCACCGACCCATCAGCCGCACCTGCGGGGGATGACACGTTCTACGTTCTCAGCCCGGTCCCCCATCTTGGTCACAACGCCGCCAATTGGGCCGAGGAGACCGAAACCTATCGCAACCGCATGGCCGATATCCTGGAACAGCGGCTGATCCCCGGCTTTCGTGACAAGATCAGCGCCGAGGTGACCTTCACCCCCGAAACCTTCCGCGACCGGTATCTGTCACCCTTCGGTTCGGGCTTCTCGCTTGAGCCGCGCATCCTGCAATCCGCCTATTTCCGCCCGCATAACGTGTCGGAAGAACTGCCCGGCCTGTACCTGTGTGGTGCGGGCACCCACCCCGGCGCAGGCGTGCCGGGCGTGATCGGGACGGCGGAAATCACCGCTGGTCTGATCCCTGCGCCCGCCGTTCGGGTGACCGACCTGCCCCTGCCGATGGCCGCCGAATGACAGCCGTCATGTCCGCACCGGGTAGCGTCGCAAAATCCGCCCAGATGATCGCCCCTGCCGATCTTGAGGCTTGCCGCGCCGCGATCCGGACCGGGTCACTGTCGTTTCATGCGGCCTCACGCCTGCTGCCGACGGCGGTGCGTGACCCTGCGCTGGCGCTTTATGCCTTCTGCCGGTTGGCCGATGACGCGGTGGACGAAGGCCATGACAAGACCGGTGCCGTCTTGCGTCTGCGTGACCGGCTGGACCGGGTGTATGAGGGGCGGCCCGTAAACTCTGCCGCTGACCGGGCCTTTGCCGCGGTGGTCGAAGGCTTCCAGATGCCCCGGACGCTGCCAGATGCGCTCTTGGAAGGCATGGCCTGGGATGCGGTCGGGCGTCGCTATGATGACCTGTCGGGGGTGCTGGCCTACTCCGCCCGCGTGGCTGCTGCCGTGGGGGCCATGATGTGCGTGCTGATGCGGGTGCGCGATGCGGATGCCCTGGCGCGGGCCTGCGACCTTGGGCTTGCGATGCAGCTGACGAATATCGCCCGCGATGTGGGGGAAGACGCCCGCGCCGGGCGGCTGTATCTGCCCGTGACATGGTTGACCGCAGCCGGTGTGGAGCCTGAGGCGTTTCTGGCCGCCCCCAGCGCAACACCTGCCATCCGACTGGCGATTGCCCAGCTTCTGGCCGAGGCGGACCGCCTTTATCGCCGGTCCGAGGCCGGTGTCGCGGCCCTGCCGCTGGCCTGCCGCCCCGGCATCCTGGCCGCCCGGCTGATCTATGCCGGGATCGGCAGCGCTGTGCGGCGGCAGAACCATGACAGCATCACCACACGCGCCCGCACAGGCCGCGCTCAGAAACTGGGGTGGCTGGGTCTGGCCACCGTCAAGGCCGGGGGCACGGCGCTGATGCCGCGCGCGTCCATCCTGCACGCCCCCCCGGTGGAGGAGGTGGCCTATCTGGTCCGCGCCGCTGCCCAACCATCAGCCGCGCGCGGCAGAAGTGATGCGCTTCTGGGCGTTCTGGCCCAGCTTGAGGCGCGGGACCGCAATCTGTCAGCCTGAACGCCCCTCTGCCTGCCTAAAAGGTTGTGACGCGGGCCGATCCATCCTATCTCCCCTTTTGGCAAAAGGGGTATCGCGCATGGATTACGGCTTGTTCTTCGTCTACCTCACCGCGTGCGGGGCCGCTGCGGCGACCGGCGCGCTGTTTCCGACCGGCCCCTGGTACATGGCGCTGAAAAAGCCGGTCTGGAACCCGCCGAACTGGGTGTTCCCTGTGGCTTGGATGTCGCTTTACCTTCTGATGTCCGCCGCCGCCGCCCGTGCCGCGACGTTTGAGGGGGCAAGCCTTGGCCTGGCCCTGTGGTCGGTGCAGATCGCGTTCAACACGCTGTGGACCCCGGTGTTCTTCGGGTTGAAGCGGATGCGGGCGGCACTGGTGCCGATGGCGGGGCTGTGGCTTTCGGTGACCGCAACCTGCGTGGCATTCTTCATGCTGGATGTCTGGGCCGGGCTGATGTTCGTGCCTTATGTGGTCTGGGTCACGGTCGCGGGTGCCTTGAACCTGTCCCTGGTGCGGCTGAACCCCGAACTCGCCAGCGGCCAGACTGCGTAGGTCAACGCGTAGGTCGGGCTTCAGCCCGACTCACCCTTGGCCGCAAACACCCACCCGCGTCGCCGTGGCACGCGGGCGGCGATCATCGGTTTCAGCCAGGGCTGGCGGTAGCGGACCAGATCAAGCGCCTCATGCACGCCGGTGGTCACCTCACCGTTGATCTTCGTCTGGACCAGCGACCTTGAATAGAACGGCGCGTCCAGCAGGCTCATGCTTTGCTTTGGTTGAAAGCCCACATCGGCCCGCGTTTCCCGACGCACCGCCCAAAGGCTGCGGCGGAATGGGGTCAGGGGTGGCGGCTCAATCTCTTGCACGGTGCCGTCGCGCAACACCTCAACCCCCAGCGCAAGGGTTGACCCGTCGCGTCGGGTGGCATCGTAAAAGCACACGGTGCGGTCCTTCAGCGGAAAGCGTCCCCAGGTCCAGAACCGGAAGTCAGCCTCAAGTGCCGCCGTGCCGAAATTCGCATCCCAGTAACCGTGGCCTTCCCATTTCTGGCCCTGGCTGAGGTCAACCTTGATCCGCGCAATGGGGGCGAAGGGCCGCCAGGTGTGGCTGCCATCCGGCGTCAACCGCGCCTCGACCCCGGTCAGGGCGGCGGGGGTCAGGGTGATGGTCCCTTGCACGCGCGAGATGAGGGGCGGAGAAGACACCTCATTCACCTCAACCACCAGATCGTGGCCGTTCCAGTGCATCGAGGACGGGCCGATCTGCAACCGGTCGACGCTTTGCCGCAACGCCGGGCGGCCGCGGTCGGTCATCGTGAAGCGGCCACCGGGGCCGTAGGTGGCGACGTTCAGGCAGACGTGGTTCTGCGGGTCCTTGCGGCCCGACCAGCGATACCAGGGCGAAAACACCGACCCGATGAACCCGATCACCGAGACGGCGCGCGTCCCGTCATCGCTGACCCCGTCAAGATACCACCAGGCATAGCCGTCGGGTGCGACATGGACGCCGAAATCCGGTCCTCCAGCACCGCCGCCGCCGCGTGCTTGCCGGAGAGCGCCGCCATCGGCACCCCAGCCCCCGGATGCGCCCCGCCCCCCGCCAGATACAGGCCCGGCACCGCCGTCCGGGCCTGTGGTCGGGCGAAGGCTGCGAAGGTTCCCTCCGGACTGCGGCCGTAGATCGCGCCCATCGACCCCGGAAACATCTGCCCCAACATCGCGGGCGTGGTCAGCGCCTCTGGCCCCGGTTCGGGGCTGAAGGTCAGCCCCATCTGGCGCAGGCGGTGAAAGGTGCGGGCGTGACATGCGGCGTAATCCTTCGGGTGGTCGGGGTGGCCTGGTGGGGCGTTGACGATGATCTCGAACCGTTCGGGGCTGGTGGGGATGGCCCCGGCTGCACGATCCTCGGCGCAGATGTAAAGCGTGGGCTGGTCGGGCATCCTGCCCTGCCCCAGGGGGCCGAATTCGGCCTTGGGATCGGCAGAGAAAAAGACGTTGTGATGGATCAGGTCGGGCGCAACCGGTCCGCCCACTGTTGCCGCAAAGGACCAGACCCAGGCCGAAAGGCTGCGCGGTTGGGTGGCGCTTGCGGGAACCGCTGTGGCCAGCCCCTCGCCCAGATGCCCCGCGGCAAGGGCCGCCGGATCACCGGCAAAGACGCACGCATCGCAAGGCAGGGTGGTGCCGTCTTGCAGCTGCACGCCCGTCACCCGCCCGCCGGTCTGGACGATCGTCTTGGCGGGCGTGGACAGGCGCAGGTCCACCCCCTGCCTGCGCGCAAGATCGGCCAGGGCAAGTGCCAGGCAGTGCATGCCGCCCGCAACCGCCCAGACCCCCGCAGCCTCGGCCCGCCAGATCAGCGCCAGCACGCCGGGTGAATGGGTCGGCCTGCCGCCGACATAGGTGGCGTAGCGGGCGAAAAGCTGCACAAGGCGCGGGTCGCGGAACTGGCGACGCAGCAGGCCCGCCAGCGACAGGCCCGGCAAAAGCGCGGGCCAGATTGCAGGCCGGGCAAGGGTGGCGCGCAAGATGGCAGGAAGCTGGGGCTTCGGCGCCTGCATGACCGGACCGTCAAACGCCTGATGCAGGCTCTTCGCCAGTCTGTTGAAGCGGCGGAACGCCTGCCCCTCACGCGCCCCGGCAAAGGCAGTGATCGCGGCGGTTTCGGTTTGCGCGTCGCCGGTCAGGTTCAGCTGGCTGCCATCGTCCCACCAGTGCCGCGCAAGGATGGCTTGCGGCAAAAGGGTCAGATGATCCTCCAGCCGGTCACCGCCCAAGGCAAAAAGGTCATCGAAGACCTGCCGCAGGGTCAGCACTGTCGGCCCCGCATCGACCGGCCCGGCGGCTGAGGGCAGGGTGCGCATCTTGCCACCGGGAGTTGCGGCAGCCTCAACCAGAGTGACCGCGCAACCCGCGGCGGCCAGGCGGATGGCTGTCGCAAGCCCGCCCATCCCGGCACCGATCACCACCACATGCCCTGCATCGCCGCTCATCCCGTCAGTTTAGCCAAGGGCGCAAAGTTGTAAACAGGGCAGAACACCGCGGTGTAAGTTTTAGTTTACATATCGGTCTGCCGATGCAAGATTGGGGTCATGGTGCCGCGTTTGGCCCGATGACCGGGATTCCCGGCGCTGACCGAGGTGCAAGATGCAGCTTTCCGTCCGAATCGAAGCCGCAGTAAGCGAAGCGATCCAGCTTGCCAGCGGTGGCTTTGCAGCTTCAGGGCAGGTTCCGCAGCGACTGGCCGCAGCACTTGACCATGCCACGATGGCGGGCGGTGCGCGGATTCGGCCCACAATTCTGCTGTCGGTGGCAATGGCCTGTGGTGATGATCGCCCCGGGTTGTCCGATGCCGCCGCAGTTGCGTTGGAGATGATCCATTGCGCAAGCCTTGTGCATGACGACCTGCCCGCCTTTGACAATGCCGACACCCGGCGCGGGCGGCCCTCCGTCCACCGTGCACATGGTGAACCTTTGGCGATTCTGGCCGGCGACAGCCTGATCGTGCTGGGGTTTGAGGTGCTGGCGCGCGCGGCGGGTGACCAACCGATGCGGGCCTTGCGGCTGGTGCAGGCGCTGGCGCAGCGCACCGGCATGCCGGGTGGCATCTGCGCGGGGCAGGCGTGGGAATCCGAGCCGACGGTCAATCTGTCGGCCTACCACCGTGCCAAGACCGGGGCATTGTTCATTGCGGCTACCCAGATGGGCGCCATCGCCGCCGGGCAGGAACCGGACCAATGGGAAGAGCTTGGCGCCCGTATCGGCGAGGCATTTCAGGTCGCGGATGATCTGAAGGACGCGCTGTTGACGTCGGAAGAAACCGGCAAGCCTGCCGGTCAGGACGCAGCCCACGGACGGCCCAACGCGGTGGCGCTGATGGGCGTGCAGGGCGCGGTGCGCCATTTGAAAGACATTCTGGGCGGGGCAATCGCCTCGATTCCCTCCTGCCCGGGTGAGGCGCAGCTGGCTGGTCTTGTCCGCGCCTATGCTGAAAAGATGACCCCGGTTGACCTTGGCGCGCAACGCGTGCGGGCGACGGGCGCTAAATGACCGAGACCGGCCTTGGCGCGGGCGTTCCGCGCATCGCGGTCGGGCCGGGCTGGAAAGCCAAACTGGCGCTAAGCCCCGGCTTTCACCGCTTTTGCGCGCGCATCCCTGGTCTGCGCCACATCGCGCGCCGCGAGGGTGAGGCGCTGTTCGAGGTCGTCTCAGGTTTTGTACGCAGCCAGTGTTTGCTGGCTTTGGTCGAGTTTCGGGTGCTGCACCGGCTGGCTGACGCACCTGAAACCACCGCCCGCCTGGCGCAACTGGCCGGGGTGCCAGTGGAACGGATGGCGGTCCTCATGCAGGCGGGGGCAGCGCTGAAACTTCTGTCCCGGAAGGGTGATCTTTGGCGGCTTACCACGCGTGGTGCGGCTTTTCTGGCCGTGCCGGGGTTGGAGACGATGGTGCGCCATCACCCCGTTCTGTACCGTGACCTGACCGATCCCGTGGCCTTTTTTCGCGGCGATACCCAGCCGGAACTGGCCGGTTTCTGGCCCTATGTCTTTGGGGCAGGCGGCGCTGCCGACCCCGCCCTTGCTGCGCGCTATTCCGACCTGATGGCCGACAGTCAGGGCCTTGTGGCCGATGACACCCTGCGTCTGGTGGATTTCCGGGGCATCCGCCATCTGATGGATGTGGGCGGCGGCACCGGGGCTTTCCTTGCCGCCGTCGGTCGCGCACACCCCGCTATGCAGCGCACGCTGTTCGACTTGCCCGCCGTGGTGGCCGGGGCACGGGCGCGGCTGGGGCCGGATGTCACGATCCTGCCCGGAAGCTTTCGCGATGATTCGCTGTCGCAAGGTGCGGATGCGATCAGCCTGATCCGCGTGCTTTATGACCACGCCGATGCCACGGTGGCCGCCCTGCTGGCCAATGTCCGCCAGGCGCTGCCCCCCGGTGGCCGGATCATCATATCCGAGCCGATGTCAGGCGGTGCGCAACCCGATCCGGCGACCGATGTGTACTTTACGGTTTACACTCTGGCCATGCAAACCGGACGCACCCGATCAGGAAACGAGATTGCAGTCCTGCTGCAACAGGCAGGTTTTCAGGCGATCACCCCGGTTAAAAGCCTGCGGCCCTTCGTGACCTCGGCCCTGTCTGCCAGGGTGCCTGCAGAATTGTCAGCGAAACTGTCTAATTAAATTGACACTTACGATTGTAAGGTTAAAGTTACAGCAAGGGCGCAGATGGACCACACGGTTCGCGAAGCGCAGCCCGGGGGGATACAGCAAGTGCAAACGACGGCAGTAATCCTGCAAGGGGCACGGCAACTGGGGCTTGAAAGCCTTGGCCTGATCGCCCCCGGTCCGCAGGATCTTGTGGTCGAGGTTCGGCACTCAGGCATTTCCACCGGCACCGAAAAACTGTTCTGGTCCGGCACGATGCCACCCTTTCCCGGCATGGGCTATCCGCTGGTGCCCGGCTATGAGGCTGCGGGTGAGGTGGTTGAGGCTGGTGCCGACACCGGCTTTCGTGTCGGTGAGACGGTCTTTGTTCCTGGCGCAAGCTGCTTTACCGGCAATGTCCGGGGCCTGTTCGGTGGGGCTTCGCGCCATCTGGTCACCAAGGCCGCCCGTGTCGCCCGGATCGATTCTGGCATGGGGGCGGAGGGCGCGCTTCTGGCGCTGGCCGCAACCGCCCGTCATGCGCTGGCCGGTTTCAACACTGCCTTGCCCGATCTGATCGTGGGCCATGGCACGCTGGGCCGCCTCTTGGCCCGCCTGACCCTTGCCGCCGGTGCGCCTGCGCCGACCGTTTGGGAAACCAATCCGGCCCGTCGTGATGGGGCCACCGGCTACACCGTCATCGACCCGGAAGACGACCCCCGCCGCGACTATCGCGCGATCTACGACGCCTCGGGCGCCAAGGGCCTCATTGACCAGCTGGTCATGCGCCTTGCCAAGGGCGGTGAGATTGTTCTGGCCGGCTTTTACACCGAACCCGTCGCCTTCGCCTTTCCGCCCGCTTTCATGAAAGAGGCGCGCTTTCGCATCGCCGCCGAATGGGCCCCCGAAGACCTGACCGCCACGCGGTCGCTGATCGAAAGTGGCGCCTTGTCGCTTGACGGTCTGATCACCCATCGCCGTCCCGCCACCGATGCGGCGGAGGCGTACGAGACCGCCTTCACCGACGCGGGCTGCCTGAAAATGATTCTCGACTGGAGTGCCCGCGCATGAACGACGTTCCGAACCTCAAGGATTTCGACGCTCGCTTGCGCGATGAGGCCCATGAAGAGCCGACGCTGGAAATCCCGCAGGATCCACCGTCGAAAAAGACCCAGATCATTGCAATCTACGGCAAGGGCGGTATCGGCAAGTCCTTCACGCTTGCGAACCTTTCCCACATGATGGCCGAGATGGGCAAGCGCGTGCTGCTGATTGGTTGTGACCCGAAATCCGACACCACCTCACTTCTCTTCGGCGGCAAGGCCTGCCCCACGATCATCGAGACCTCGACCCGCAAGAAGCTGGCGGGGGAAGAGGTGAAGATTGGCGATGACTGCTTCAAGCGCGGCGGCGTCTTCGCGATGGAGTTGGGCGGGCCAGAGGTTGGCCGTGGCTGCGGCGGGCGCGGGATCATCCACGGGTTTGAACTGCTGGAAAAGCTCGGGTTCCACGACTGGGACTTTGACTATGTGCTGCTCGACTTCCTGGGTGACGTGGTTTGCGGCGGCTTCGGCCTGCCGATCGCCCGCGACATGGCGCAGAAGGTGATCCTGGTCGCCTCGAACGACCTGCAGTCACTGTATGTGGCCAACAACGTGTGTTCTGCCGTGGAATACTTCCGCAAGATGGGCGGCAATGTCGGCATCGCGGGCCTCGTGATCAACAAGGATGACGGCACGGGTGAGGCTGCGGCCTTTGCCGACGCCGTGGGGATCCCGGTTCTTGCCGCCATTCCGCAGGACGATGACCTGCGCCGGAAATCGGCGAACTATCAGATCGTTGGCAGCTACCAGTCGCAATGGGGCCCGATGTTCGAAGCCCTTGGGATCGCCGTGGCCGAAGCGCCGCCGGTCAAGCCGAAGCCGCTGACGCAGGATGGCCTTCTGGGGCTGTTCAGCGCCGAAGTCACCGGCGCGGATTTTGTCCTGACCCCGGCAACCGACGCCGACATGCGCGGCAAGAACGCCGTGATCAAGCCCTCGTTGGAAGTGGTCTACGACAATGTGTGACCTCGACGCCCTTGCCGTCCTTGAAGCCGCGCTGAAAGCGCTGGAAACCCGGAAAGCCTGCAAATGACCAATGGCCTTCGCCACACCCTGATTGCCGACGCCCCGCTGACGGGGGGCGAAAGCCTTGCCGCCGGGGCCGACGCTCAAGGGTTGGCAGACGGAATGGGGTGCCATTCCGGGGCCACGATGGCCGCGGCTGCCCGCACTGCGGGAAATGCCGAACTGCTGGACGGTTACGCAAAGGATTACCCGCAAGGCCCGCATGACAAACCCCAATCCATGTGCCCGGCCTTCGGGTCACTTCGGGTGGGTCTGCGGATGCGGCGGGTGGCGACGGTGCTTTCGGGCTCTGCCTGCTGCGTCTACGGCCTGACCTTTGTCAGCCACTTCTACGGCGCGCGCCGGTCGGTTGGCTATGTGCCCTTCAACTCGGAATCCCTCGTCACCGGCAAGCTGTTCGAAGACATCCGCGACGCGGTGCATGAGCTGGCCGACCCCGAGCGGTATGATGCCGTGGTGGTGACAAACCTTTGTGTGCCAACAGCTTCCGGCGTGCCGTTGAAGTTGCTGCCAAGTGAGATCAATGGCGTCCGCATCGTCGGGATCGACGTGCCGGGCTTTGGCGTCCCGACCCATGCCGAGGCCAAGGATGTGCTGGCCGGTGCCATGCTGAAATACGCCCGCGCCGAGATTGAGGCGGGTCCCGTCCAGGCGCCAGAGCGGGGGCGGTCCGACCGTCCCGCTGTCGCCCTGCTGGGTGAGATGTTCCCCGCCGACCCGATGATGATCGGCGCGATGCTGGCACCCATGGGTCTGGCCGCTGGTCCCGTGGTGCCCTGCCGCGAATGGCGTGAGCTTTATGCCGCCCTTGATTGTGGTGTCGTGGCCGCGATCCACCCGTTCTACACCGCCGCGATCCGTGAGTTTCAGGCGGCTGGCCGCGCTGTCGTGGGCAGCGCCCCGGTCGGCTATGATGGCACGATGGGCTGGTTGAAGGCCATCGGCGAAGCATACGGTGTCGCTGGCGAAAAGATTGCTGCGGCACAAAATGCCTTTGGACCTGCGATCAAGGCCGCACTTGCGGCGACGCCGATCAAGGGCCGGATCACGCTTTCGGGCTATGAGGGGTCAGAGCTTCTGGTCGCCCGCCTGCTGATCGAAAGCGGCGCGGATGTGCCATATGTGGGCACGGCTTGCGCGCGCAGCGAATGGTCGACCGAAGACCGCGACTGGCTGGAATCCAAGGGTGTCGCCGTCAAGTTCCGCGCCAGCCTGGAAGATGATCTTGCGGCGATGGAAGGCTTCAAGCCTGACCTTGCCATCGGGACCACGCCACTGGTGCAAAAGGCGAAAGCCCTTGCCATTCCATCGCTTTACTTCACGAACCTGATCTCTGCCCGTCCTCTGATGGGTCCGGCTGGGGCGGGATCCCTTGCCCAAGTCATCAATGCGGCCATCGCGGGCAAGACCCGGATGGAAGGGATGAAGGACTTCTTCGAAGGCGTCGGCACCGGCGATACCGCTGGCATCTGGGAAGGTGCCCCGAACCTGCGCCCCGACTACCGCGCGCTGCACCAGAAGAAACTCGACAAGGCCGCGAAAGCCGCCAAGGCCGAGGAGATGATCTGATGCTGATCCAGGATCATGATCGGGCGGGCGGCTACTGGGGGGCGATCTATGCCTTCTGTGCGGTCAAGGGCTTGCAAGTTGTCATCGACGGGCCGGTTGGCTGTGAAAACCTGCCGGTAACTTCCGTCCTGCACTACACCGACGCGATGCCGCCGCATGAATTGCCGATTGTGGTGACGGGTCTGGGCGAAGATGAGATGACCTCGGGGACTGAGGCCTCGATGGCGCGGGCCTGGAAAACCCTCGATCCCGCACTTCCGGCGGTCGTGGTCACCGGGTCGATTGCCGAGATGATCGGCGGGGGCGTCACGCCGCAGGGCACCAACATCCAGCGCTTCCTGCCGCGCACGATTGACGAAGACCAATGGCAATGCGCTGACCGCGCGATGACCTGGATATTCACCGAATTCGGAATGACCAAAGGCCGGATGCCGCCCGAAAAGCCGCGTGAGCCGCAGGACAAGCCGCGCGTGAACATCCTTGGGCCGATGTACGGCGTCTTCAACATGGCGTCGGACCTGCACGAAATCCGCCGCCTGATCGAAGGCATCGGGGCCGAGGTCAACATGGTGATGCCGCTTGGCGCACACCTGGCCGAGATGCGGACCCTGGTGAACGCCGACGTCAACGTGGTCATGTACCGTGAGTTTGGCCGGGGTCTGGCCGAATGTCTGGGCAAACCCTACCTGCAAGCGCCCATCGGACTGGAATCGACGACGAAGTTCCTGCGCCAGCTGGGGGATATGCTGTGCCTCGACCCGGAACCGTTCATCGCGCAGGAAAAGCATTCCACGCTGAAGCCCCTGTGGGATCTCTGGCGGTCGGTCACGCAGGATTTCTTTGCCACCGCCAGCTTTGCCATCGTGGCCAACGACACCTACACCCGCGGCATCCGCAACTATCTGGAAACCGACCTTGGCCTGCCCTGCGCGCTGGCCGTGGCGCGGGTGGCCGGAACCAAGACGAACAACGAGGCCGTGCGCGCAGGTCTGCGCCAGCACCGGCCGTTGATCGTGGTGGGGTCGATCAACGAAAAGATGTATCTGGCGGAAATGAAGGGCGGCCACGGGCCTGCACCAAGTTTCATCCCGGCCAGCTTTCCGGGTGCCGCGATCCGCCGTGCGACCGGCACGCCCTTCATGGGCTACGCCGGTGCGGTGTATCTGCTGCAAGAGGTTTGCAACGGCCTCTTTGACGCGCTGTTTCACATCCTGCCTTTGGGCACGGACATGGACAGCACCGCCGCCACCCCCACCACCCTGCGCCGTGACTTCCCCTGGGATGTCGATGCGCAGGCCGAGCTGGACCGGATCGTGTCCGAGCATCCCATCCTGACGCGGATTTCCGCGGCACGAACCTTGCGCGACGCGGCAGAGAAATCTGCCCTCGACCACGGTGCCGAACGGGTGGTCTTCGAATTCGTCGCAGCCCTTGGCTTTCAGCCCGGCAAAGCGGCCCCAAAGACAAACAAGGGAGAGGTCCAATGAGTGATCACACTGCAGGCGGACATGTTGACAGCCACACGGCTGCCCATGCCAACCGCACACCGCGGGCCGAGTTCTACATCTACTTCTCGATGATCTTCGCGGTGGCCATTCCCTTGGCCGCAGCAGCCTGGGCCGTCGCCCTGGTCCGCGAACGCCATCTGCCGGTGCATGGCCCCCTGGCCCGCGCCTGGCGCGAAGCCGGGGCGATCACCCCGGCAATCTTCCGGCCGTAACGGCCGCCGAATTTCGCTTTCCGCCCCTTCAAGGCGCGGCAAGTGCACTCTGCCCGGACCGGAAACCCCGGCAGCTCGATCTTCTGGTGGCCACGTGCGCCCACGCTCACCAGAAATGCCATTCACCCTTTCCCACCCCGGCAACGGGCAGGGGCGGGGAGAAACTCGGGAAGGCATTCCGCCAACCCGTGAACCCAGCCGCAGGGTATGCGGCTCAGTCTACTTCCTTCGGAGGATACCATGGCTGATAGAACCGACCTGAGTTTCACAGGTCTTACCGACGAGCAGGCGCAAGAGTTGCACTCTGTTTACATGAGTGGCCTGGTGCTTTTCACGGCAGTTGCCGTGGTCGCACACCTGGCTGTGTACATCTGGCGCCCGTGGCTGTGAGAGGATAGAAAACCATGTCGAAATTTTACAAAATCTGGCTGATCTTCGATCCCCGCCGCGTCTTCGTTGCCCAGGGCGTGTTCCTGTTCCTGCTGGCCGCGATGATCCACCTCGTGCTGCTCAGCACCCCCGGCTACAACTGGCTTGAAGAAGCCGGAGCCCGTGCGCTGGCCGAACAGGGCATCGTCGCAACCGAGTAGACCCATGGCCCTCCATGGCCATCGTTGTGGGCGGCGGTCTGACCGCCGCCGCCCGCGACACTCACAAGGGACAGTCACATTCCGGCTGGTAGCGCGGCTAGCGCCCGATGCGAGCCCCCGGATTTAGCGGAGAAAGAAGCATGGCACTGCTCAGCTTCGAACGAAAATACCGCGTGCCGGGTGGCACGTTAGTGGGAGGGAACCTGTTCGACTTTTGGGTGGGTCCCTTTTATGTCGGCTTCTTTGGCGTAACGACCTTCTTCTTTGCGGCCCTTGGCACGATCCTGATCTTTTACGGGACCGCGCTGGAAGGGGTCTGGAATCCCTGGCTGATCTCGATCGATCCGCCAGCCGTGGAATACGGGCTGTCATTCGCGCCACTGCGCGAAGGCGGTCTTTGGCAACTGATCACCATGTGTGCGGCGTGCTCTTTCGTAAGCTGGATGCTGCGTGAGGTCGAGATCTGCAACAAGCTGGGGATGGGGTATCATGTGCCTTTCGCCTTCGGGGTGGCGATCTTCGCCTACCTGACGCTGGTCGTGATCCGGCCGGTGCTGATGGGCGCCTGGGGCTATGCCTTCCCGTACGGGATCTGGACGCACCTCGATTGGGTGTCCAACACCGGGTATCAATACGGCAACTTTCACTACAACCCGGCGCACATGATTGCGGTGACCTTCTTCTTCACCAATGCGTTGGCGCTGGCACTGCATGGCGCGCTGATCCTGTCGGCAGCCAACCCTGAAAAGGGCAAGGAAATGCGGACGCCGGAACATGAAGACACGTTCTTCCGTGATTTCATCGGCTATTCGGTCGGCACGTTGGGCATCCACCGCCTTGGCCTGCTTCTGGCGCTGAACGCGGGCTTCTGGAGCGCGATCTGCATCGTGATTTCAGGCACCATCTGGTTCGACCAGTGGGTTGTCTGGTGGGATTGGTGGCTGCAGCTGCCGTGGTGGGCTGACATTGCGGGAGGCGTAAATGGCTGAGTATCAGAACATCTTTAACCAGGTGCAGGTTCGCGGCGCCCCCGAAATGGGGATGGTCGAGGGCGTTGATCTGGCAAACCGGGGCCGGGGGGCAGGGTTCTCCAACCTTGCCGGCTGGTTCGGAAACGCCCAGCTTGGCCCGATCTATCTGGGCACGATGGGGGTGATTGCGCTGTTCGCCGGGGCCGTGTGGTTCTTCATGGTCGGCGCATGGTATTGGGATCAGGCGGGCTACAACCCGGCGGTGTTCCTGCGGGATCTGTTCTGGTTCTCGCTGGATCCACCGGCACCGGAATACGGTCTGCGCTTCCCGCCGATGGCGGAAGGCGGCTACTTCCTGATCGCGTCGTTCTTTCTTCTGGTCAGTGTGTTGTCCTGGTGGGTGCGCAGCTATCTTCGGGCGCAAGCCCTTGGGATGGGCAAGCATGTCAGCTGGGCCTTTGCATCGGCGATCTGGCTGTTCCTGGTCCTTGGCCTGTTCCGCCCCATCCTGATGGGATCGTGGAGCGAGGCGGTGCCTTACGGTATCTTCACGCACCTTGATTGGACCAACAACTTCAGCCTTTCTTACGGCAACCTGTTCTATAACCCCTTCCACGCCCTTAGCATTGTCTTCCTTTATGGATCGGCCCTGCTGTTTGCGATGCACGGGGCGACAATCCTGGCTGTCAGCCGCTTTGGTGGCGACCGGGAGCTTGAGCAGATCGCCGACCGGGGCACTGCCTCGGAACGTGCGGCCCTGTTCTGGCGCTGGACCATGGGGTTCAATGCCACGATGGAGGGGATTCACCGCTGGGCCTGGTGGTTCGCGATCCTGGTGACGCTGACTGGCGGCATTGGTATCCTGTTGACCGGCACCGTTGTGGACAACTGGTATGTCTGGGCACAGGACCACGGCTACGCGCCGTTGGATTAAGGAGAGAGCAGAATGGCTGACGATGACTACTTCACGCTTTCGCGCCGGGCGCAGCTGACAAACTTTGTCGCGGGGCAGATGCTTCGTGGCGCAGGATGGGCGGCCCTGGTGGTGGTGGGATTTGGTCTGGTCTTCGCGGTGATCTACTTGGTGGGAAGCTTCCTGCCGCCGGAAAGCCGCGAAACGCCTGACCCCAACACCTGGAGCAGCCTTGTGCTGCCCGACGATCCCCAGGCTCAGGCCTGATACGATGATGCGGGGGGGCGGGCAAGGCCCGCCTCCGTCCACGCCATCCGGGCCTTTGCCAGCCCGGTTCCGGGGCGCACGACCTTAAGCCCGGTTCCCTTCCTGTTGGCGACAGGGACCTGGTGCCGTGTGGGTCACCTCCGCACGGCACTTTTTTATTCCCGATCAGGAGGCGAAGATGATCCCCGACAGCCGCACCCCCACCCTAGACCGCGTGGCCTGTCCCGCCGATCTGAAACGCCTGACCGATGCCGAACTGGCCCTTCTGGCCGATGAGTTGCGGCATGAGACAATCGAAACCGTCAGCCGCACCGGTGGGCATCTTGGGTCGTCGCTGGGGGTGGTGGAACTGACCGTCGCAATCCACGCGGTGTTCACCACGCCCTTCGACAAGCTGATCTGGGACGTGGGCCACCAGTGCTATCCGCACAAAATAATCACCGGCCGGCGCGAGGCGATGGGGACCCTGCGCCAGAAGGGGGGGCTGTCTGGCTTCACCAAGCGGTCGGAAAGCGACTATGACCCGTTTGGCGCGGCGCACAGCTCAACCTCGATCAGCGCCGCTTTGGGCTTTGCCATGGGGCGTGAGATGGGGATGCCGGTCGGCGACACCATCGCCGTCATCGGAGACGGGGCGATCACCGCCGGCATGGCCTATGAGGCGATGAACCACGCAGGGCACCTGAAAAAGCGGCTGTTCGTCATCCTGAACGACAACGACATGTCGATTGCGCCGCCTGTGGGGGCAATGTCGACCTATCTGAACGAAATCGCCGAAAAAGGCCCGCTGGCCATGCTGCGGACCGCAGCAGAGGGGCTTGAGGCTACCTTGCCCGGCCCGGTGCGCGATGGCGCACGCCGCGCGCGGGCGCTGGTCACCGGTATGCCGGGCGGCGGCACCCTGTTTGAACAGTTCGGTTTTGAATACATCGGCCCGATTGACGGGCACGACATTCCCCAGCTTCTGTCCACGCTGCGGGCGGCGAAGGCCCGTGCATCCGGTCCGGTGCTGATCCATTGCGTGACGGTCAAGGGCAAGGGCTATGCCCCTGCGGAAGGCGCGGATGACAAGTATCACGGCGTCGCCAAGTTTGACGTGGCGACAGGCGCGCAGGTCAAATCAAAGTCGAACGCCCCCAGCTATACCCAGGTCTTTGGTGAACGTCTGACCCAGATGGCGGCGCGTGACCCCAGGATCGTGGCGATTACCGCCGCGATGCCGGGCGGCACGGGGCTGGACCTGATGGCCAAGCGCTTTCCGGCGCGGGTGTTTGATGTGGGCATCGCCGAACAGCATGGCGTGACCTTTGCCGCAGGCCTTGCCGCATCAGGGATGCGACCCTTCTGCGCGATCTATTCCAGCTTTCTGCAGCGCGGCTATGACCAGATCGTGCATGACGTGGCCTTGCAGAACCTGCCCGTCCGCTTTGCCATCGACCGGGCTGGCCTTGTGGGGCAGGATGGGGCGACGCATGCCGGGGCGTTTGACATCGGGTTCCTTGCCAGCCTTCCCAACATGACTGTGATGGCCGCAGGGGATGAGGCGGAACTGGTCCACATGATGGCGACCGCCGCCGCCCATGACCGCGGGCCGATTGCGTTCCGCTATCCGCGTGGCGAAGGGGCCGGTGTCGAGATGCCGGCGGAAGGTGTGCCACTGGCGATCGGGCGCGGCCGGATCATCCGTGAAGGCGGGGCGCTGGCGATCCTGTCCTTCGGTGCGCATCTGTCCGAGGTGCTGCTGGCCGCCGACCTGCTGGGCGAAGAGGGGGTGCCGATCACCGTAGCCGACGCCCGCTTTGCCAAGCCCTTGGACACCGCGCTGATCGACCTTCTGATCGCGGAACACGGCGCGCTGGTGACGGTGGAGCAGGGGGCCCATGGCGGCTTTGGCGCGCAGGTGCTGCACTACCTTGCGGCCTCTGGCGGGCTGGACCGAGGGCGACTGATCCGCACATTGACGCTGCCCGACACCTTCATCGATCAGGCCAGCCCCGGCCAGATGTATGCCGAGGCAGGCCTGACCGCTGCGGACATCGCCGCCACCCTGCGCGGTCTGGCTACGAAACTGGCGCAAAGGCCGGTGCCGATGGCGCGTCCCAAAGCGATCTGACGCTTGATTTTCTGCGGCTGTGCGCGCAGGTTGCCTTTGGGTGGCCTAAGGTATTGTCATGTGGGATTTCAGCGTTTTCAAGGCTTTGCAGATGATGTGGCAGACCGCCCCCTTTGTCATCTTCCGCGTCATTGTCTATTTCGCCATCACGGCGGCGTTGATCATCATGACCGGCACCGGGGCCGGGGTCGGCTATGGCGTGGGGCTGTTCGGCGATGCTGACTTTCAACTGTCCAGCACCTTCTGGGGCGGGGCTGCGGGCTTTTGCCTGACGGCCGGGGTGATCTTCTTCTTCCGCGACTACATTCTGTATCTGGTGAAGGCGGGCCATGTCGCGGTGCTGGTCGCACTTCTGGATGGCAAGCCGGTGCCGGGCGGGCAGGGGCAGATTGCCTATGCCAGGGCCGTGGTGACCGAACGCTTCGGCCAATCCTCGGCCCTCTTTGCGCTTGATCAGCTGATAAAGGCGGTGATCAACGTCATCACCGGGTTGCTTGGGGCGCTATTGTCGATCCTGCCGATCCCGGGGTTTGATCGGCTGCTGGGCGCGCTGCGGGCTTATCTGCGGCTGGCCGTCGGGCTGGTGGATGAGGTGATCCTTGGACATGCGATCCGCACGCAGTCAGAAAACGCGTGGGAGGCCGCGCATGACGGGCTGGTGCTTTATGCGCAGAACGGCAAGGCCATGCTGGTCAACGCCGCTTGGTTGACCCTGATTACCTGGGTGCTGGCGGCGCTGGTCTTCCTTCTTATGCTGGCGCCGGCGGCGGTTGTGGTCTACCTTTTGCCCGGCGAAAGCAGCGCGGGAATGTTCGTTTTTGCCCTGGTTTTCGCCTGGGCCGTCAAAGCCGCGCTGATCGAGCCCGTCGCGGTAGCTTGCATGCTGCAGGTGTTTTTCAAGGTGACAGAGGGCCAGCAACCCAATGCCGAATGGCGCGGGCGGCTGACGCAGGCGTCAGACAAGTTTCGCAAGCTGGGCGAAAAAGCGGTGGGTTGGCGGCCGGATCACGGTGCCGCTGCACGGGTGGCAGTCCCTGAAACGTGAGGCGTATGCGCTGCAGTTGCCGTGAAAATGGATTGTCGCCCGTTGCGACGTGCCAGTATCTGTGGCAAGACTTGAAAAAAGGCCAATCAAACCGATGAGTTCAGTATGAGCGACTTTGTCAGCCGCCGCGTTATGATGGTGGACACGCAGGTCCGCCCATCAGATGTGACCAAGTTCCCGATCATTGACGCCATGCTGTCCGTGCCGCGTGAAGTATATGTGCCCGACGACCGGCGCGAGGCGGCTTATGTCGGCGGAAATCTGGACATCGCCAGCGGTCGCGTGATGCTTGAGGCGCGGACGATGGCCAAATTGCTGGATGCGCTTGATATTCAGCCTGATGAACTGGTGCTGGATCTGGGTTGCGGGCTTGGCTATTCGTCGGCGGTGATTGCCCGGCTGGCCGATACCGTTGTCGCCGTCGAGGAAGATGTCACCCTCGCCGCTGAAGCCCAGCGGCTGTTGTCGGACGAAGGCGTCGACAACGCGCTGGTCATTGCCGGGCCGCTGGCCCTGGGCGCGGCCAAGCATGCACCCTATGACGTCGTCACGCTGCAAGGGGCGGTCGAAACCGTCCCCGAGGCGATCCTGTCCCAGATCAGGGACGGCGGCCGCATCGGGGCGATATTCATGACCGGGGCGCTTGGCACGGCCATGGTCGGCTTCAAGTCTGAGGGTGGGATCAGCTGGCGCCCGGTCTTCAATGCGACCGCACCAGTGCTGGACGGTTTTCGTAAGGCGCGCGGGTTCGTTCTTTAGGGACGCGCGCGCTATCCGGTCCGTGTCTTTGCGGTCCGGGGTTACAATGTAGATAAACCGCACCTTGCGTGTCGGTCATGGAAAGGCAGATGTCATGCGCTTTTGGGCTCGGGCGGTTGTGGTGGCGGTGGCTGGCGTTCTCGCCGCACCGATGGCCGGGGCTGAGACCCTGACCGATGCGCTGATTGCGGCCTACCGCAATTCAAACCTTCTGGATCAGAACCGAGCGGTTCTGCGCGCGGCTGACGAAGATGTTGCGCTGGCGGTTTCATCGCTGCGGCCCGTGGTAGCGTTCACCGGGCAGGCCGGGTATCGGCGGGCCGAGATCGACACCTTGACCGGGCCGGGTGTGTCCGAGGGACTCAGTTCTTCCCTGACGCTGAGTGCGGACCTGACCCTGCTGGATTTCGGCCGCAACCGATTGGGAATCGAGATTGCCCGTGAAAGCGTGCTGGCCACCCGGCAGGCGCTGATTGATGTGGAACAACAGGTGCTGCTGGACGCAGTCTCGGCTTATGTGAACGTGAAGCTGGCGCAAGAGGTTGTGGCCCTGCGGCAAAGCAACCTGCGGCTGATCACCCAGGAACTGCGTGCCGCCGAAGCCCGGTTCGACGTGGGTGAAACGACGCGGACCGACGTGGCGATTGCCCAGGCCCGGCTTGCGGCTTCGCGGTCTGCCCTTGCTGCGGCTGAGGGTGATCTGATGATTGCCCGCGAATCCTACAAGGCCGCAACCGGGGCCTATCCGGGCCGTCTGGCTGCGCTCCCGAAGCTTCCGGCCCTGCCGCGCACGCTGGAAGACGCGCAGACCGTGGCGCGGTCAACACATCCGCTTATTTTGCAGGCTCAGCGCCTGGTGACCATCGCCGACTTGCAGGTCGATCTCGCCAAGGCGGCGACCAAGCCGACGGTGGGGGTTGGAGCTTCGATCGCAGTTGACCAGGACGGCAGGGATACCGAGACATTCGGACTGACCCTGAACCAGACGATCTATGCCGGCGGGCGTCTTTCGGCGCTGTTGCGGCAGGCCTTGGCGGGCAAGGACCGCTCACGCGCCGCGCTGCAGCAGACCGCCGTCAACATCTTGCAGAATGTGGGTGTGGCTTGGGCAAACCTTGCGGTTTCGGCCGCGTCAATCCAGGCATCCGATGAACAGATCCGTGCATCGCAAACCGCCTTTGACGGCGTGCGCGAAGAGGCCGCCGCTGGTGCCCGCACCACGCTTGACGTGCTGGACGCCGAGCAGGAACTGCTGGACGCCCGCAATGCCCGCCTGCAAGCCGAGGCGCAGCGGTATGTCGGCGTCTATCAGGTGCTGTCAACCATGGGGCTTTTGACCGTCGATCACTTGCAACTGGGCATTGCAACCTACGATCCCGAGGCCTATTTCGATGCCGTGAAGACAGCGCCGTCCCATTCGGTGCAGGGCAAGAAGCTGGACCGCATCCTCGACAAGATTGGCGACTAAGGATCCGCGACGGCGGCTTTTGCAAAATCCGTTGCTCCCCATGGGTTTGGCGGGTTATGCTCATGCCCTGGGGATTGCGCGGAAGATAACGGAAGGCGCAGATGTCAGAGGCATTGGGTTCAGACGAGATCGAGGATGTGGTTTCCTCGGTGCGCAGGCTGGTTTCGCCAGAGGCTCGGCCTCGCCCGGTGTCGCGCGATCTTGGACTGGAAAAGCTGCTGCTGACGCCCGCGTTGCAGGTGGTGCCAGACCGGCCAAACGCTGAACTGCCAAACGCTGACCTGCCACGCGCTGAACCGCTTATCCTGACTGAACGCGCAACCGACCTTGGCGATGCCGCATCATCAGCGCCAATTTTCGACGCGGACGCCGTTCCTGACGCGGAAGCTGACGCGATGTCTGCCGATGCCGGACAGGGGTTGTTCGATGATTTGCTGATGGTTCAGCCTGTTAGTCCATCCTCTGACGCCGATGTGCTGGACGCAGACATGACCACAACCCCGCATGTTGTCGAAGGTGAATGGGAAGACGCCTTCTGGAGCGAACCGGAACCCGACCTCGCGGAAATCGCGCTTGAAGCTGAGGAAGCCGAACTCGTGACCGGCGGCGTGGCGTCATCGGTTCACACGGGGGGCACGCTCAATGACCACCCCGACCGCCTTTGGCCCGAGGAGATGCCGCCCGCCCCCAAAACTTCGATGGCCGAAGGATTGGGCAGCTTGACCGATGCGGATGGCAATCCGGTGACGGTGCTGGACGAAGATGCCCTGAACGACATCGTTCGCGCCCTGATCCGCGAAGAATTGCAGGGCGTGCTGGGTGAGAGGATCACGCAGAACGTTCGCAAGCTGGTTCGCGCCGAGATCAACCGCGCGCTGACGGCCCGGTCGTTGGACTGACGCTGCAAAACTGACTGAAATCTGCTGCCACAAATGGCAACGCGCCCCGGAAGGGCGCGTTTTTCATGGTTCGGACGGGTCAGCTTACGCGGCTTCGGCGGTTTCGGCTTCAAGCGCGTGACGGCGTTCAGATTCTTCACGGCTAAGCGCGACAGAGGTGCGCACGCCTTTGGAAACAAACTCCATCAGGCCCTTCACGACACGTTCGTTCGGGTCGATGCCGGCGCAAGACAGTACTTCACGCCCGTCGCGCGACCGTGCCCAGCGGGCAATCTGGTCAGGGCCATTGCCATATTTCTTGTCGTCGGCAATCGCATCATCCAGTGCAGCCAGGACCACGGCCGCAAAAAGTTTGCGCGCACGCTGGCCTTGCTCGAAGTTGAATGCGGTGCTGTCGATGGTATCCAGCATCGGACGTTCCTTTTTTCTTGCTCTTGTCTTTCGCGGTCTTCGTGGTTTGTAACGATTAGCACACGATTCGGGCGTTTAGCTTTCACATAACCGCTATGCACTACCTGCATGGCTCTGGCCAGTGGCTACTGCATCTAGTCGTCTTGCCGGGCCTCATTCTGCCAGATATAGGGGCCGGTAAGGCATTTTCAACCATTCACGAAGGCTTCGCTCGCCCCATGGCAAAGATCAACGGTAACGAAATCCGCCCCGGAACCATCGTCGAACATGACGGAGGGCTTTGGGCGTCGGTCAAGGTGAACCACGTCAAGCCCGGGAAGGGCGGTGCGTTCGCTCAGGTCGAGCTGAAGAACCTGCGGGACGGGCGCAAGTTGAACGAACGCTTCCGGTCGGAAGACAAGGTTGAGCAGGTCGAGCTGGAAATGAAGGACCAGCAGTTCCTGTATGAAACGGACGGTCGCCTTGTGTTCATGGACAACGAAACCTATGAGCAGATCGAACTTGACGCCGAGCTTCTGGGCGAGCGTCGGCCCTTCCTGCAGGACGGGATGACGGTGTCGGTCCAGTATTTCGGCGAGGAGCCGCTGAACGTCACCATCCCGCAGAAGGTGACCTGCCGGGTCGTGGAAACCGAGCCGGTGCAAAACGGCCAGACCGCCAGCAAATCCTACAAGCCTGCTGTGCTGGACAATGGTGTGCGGGTCATGGTGCCGCCGTTCATCAATGTGGACGAGATGATCATCGTCCATACCGAGTTGATGGAATACTCTGAACGCGCCTGAACGGGTGCTGTGCGGAACAGGGTCGCCCTGCGGCGGCCCGTTTCAGGCCAGTCGCAGCCGCGCGGGGCCGGCCTGCATATCGCCCATGGCCTGATCAAAGCGCAGATAAGCGATGGCCTGACCGCCGCTTTGGGTGAAAAGCCGCCCCACGGTCTTTTCGCCGACGGTGATGTCAGTGCCGACGGGCGCTGATCCTTCCACGACCACCCGGGCAAGACCCTTCCGCAAGTCGGTCTTGTGCTTCATCCGGGCGGTCACTTCCTGGCCGACGTAGCAACCCTTGCGGAAGTCAACTCCGTGCAGGCGTTCAAAGCCCGCCTCGAGAATGTAGCTCTCGTCGGGGATCAGCTCGATCCCGGTTTCGGGGATCAGATGGGCCACGCGGATTGTTTCCCAGTCGATGGCAGGGCTGGCACCTTCGGTAAAACCATAGCTTCGCCATCCCAATTCCGGGTGGCGCGGGTCGTGCAGGGCCCCCTTCGGCAGGGCCCCAAGCCCGCGCTGTACGTAAAGCGGCGCAGGCGCAATCTGCACATCGGCGCGCAGGCGGTACATGGTCAGGCGGCGCAGGGTGGCGGGGGCAAGGGGCGTGGCAATGTCGATCAGCAGGCCTGCATCGGACTGAACGACGAAGAAATCTGCCAGATACTTGCCTTGCGGGGTCAAAATTGCACACCAGACAATGCCGGGACCAGCTTCCAGTGGACGCAGGTCGTTGGTCACAAGACCTTGCAGAAAGGTCAGCGCATCAGCCCCGGTCAAGGACCAAAGGGTGCGGTCGAGGGTGGCTTCGCCTGTCGGTGTCATGCTCATGGCGCAACCTTAGGCCGGGTCGCGGTCGGGGGAAAGGTCAGTCGCGCAGCTGTGCCTGATGCAACTGGGCGTAGATCCCGCCCCTGGCGATCAGGTCGTCATGCCGCCCCTCTTCCACCACCCGGCCATGGTCTAGGACCAGGATCTTGTCCGCCCCCTTCACGGTGGAAAGGCGATGGGCGATGACCAGCGTCGTACGCCCGGTTTGCGCGCGCGCAAGGGCGGCGGACACCGCTGCCTCGGTCCGGGTATCAAGGGCCGAGGTGGCCTCGTCCAGCAAAAGAACCGGTGCGTCCGCCAGCAGCGCGCGGGCAATGGCGATGCGCTGGCGCTGGCCGCCCGAAAGTGCCGACCCACGCGGCCCGGCGGGGGTCTCAAGGCCATGCGGCAGCGGGGCAGTAAAGCCCGAAACCTCGGCGTCGTCCAGAACTGCGGCAAGTCTGGCGGCGTCCACATCTGACCGCCCCAGAAGCATGTTTTCGCGCAGCGTCTCATCAAAAAGGGCTGCATCCTGCGAGACGGAGGCCAAAAGTGACCGCTGGTCATAAAGGCTCAGGTCCTGCACATCGACCCCGCCAATCAGAATGTGGCCCGACTGAGGCTCGATCAAAGCCGAGATCAGTTGGAACACTGTGGACTTGCCCGCGCCGGAACTGCCGACAAGGGCGGTGACCTTGCCCGCCTCGGCCGTGAAGGTCAGCCCGTTCAGGACCGGGCGGTCAGGATAGTCAAAGCGGACATCCTGAAACCGGATTTCGGGCGCGCCCGGGGCAGGGTGCGCGCGGCTGACGGCAAGGCGGCTGCCGCTGGGTCGGGCGTCCATCAGGGTGAAAATCCGCTCCAGGCTGGCTTCGGCGACCTGCCACAGGCCGGCAAGGTCACCAAGGCGGCGGATCGGCTGGAAGGTCAGCGCCATCGCGGTGAAGAAGGCCATGAACTCGCCGGTCGTGCGGGTGCCCTCGGCCACCTCACGCCCGCCCAGCATCAGGACGGCGAAGAAGCCTACCCCAGTCACCACATCGACCAGCCCCGGCATGGCGGCACGGCCAAGGGCGGACTTCACCTCGGCCCGGATGATGCGGTTGACGATCGTCTGAAACCGGGTGGATTGGTAATCTTCCATCCGGTTCAGCTTTACGGCCTGGATGCCGTGAAAGATCTCGTCCAGCCGCGTGGCGCGCAAGCCGGACTGTTCGCGCATGTGCAGGGTCTTGCGGCGGATATACCGCGCCAGCCCCAAGGCTGGAAGCATCAGCAGCGGCGTGCCAACCAAGGCGGCGGCAGTCCAGACCGGATCAATCGACAGGGCCACGGCGAAAAGCCCCAGAAGCGCAACCATATCACGCCCCATCCCGGCGACGACCATGGTCGCCGCCCCTTGAGCGGCCATCGTATCGCCCTGCACGCGGTCAATCAGCTGTCCAGGCGGGTTTGTCTGGAAAAAGCCCGCGTCCAGCGTCAGCAGATGGCGCACAAGGTCCACTTGCATCTGCCCCGCCGACGCCTGATTGACCTGCGCCATGATCCAGCGGTTCAGCACCGAGGTTGTAGCCCGCAGCACGAAAAGCCCCAGGATCGCCAACCCCACCCAGATCAGCGCGCCATCACCGCCCGGGGCAAAGACCTGGTCGAACAGCGGCTCGATCATATAGCTGAGCAGGCCAAGCGTTGACCCTTCAACCGCCATCAGGATCAGCGCCAGCAGCAAAAGGCCCAGATGCGGCCGCAGATAGCTGCGCCAGAAACGCTGAAACAGCTCGCGGCTATGATAGGGGCGGGTGGGCTGCAAGGGGCAGGGGCCTTTCAGTGGTCTTCGCGGCGGTGTAGCCCGAAAGGCGGTCCGCCTCAAGGCGGGGGGCGGTCACAGGCGCATCGCCAGCGGATTGACGGGGACTGCGCCCGGGCATAGCCATGGCGGGCAAATGATGGAGAGACGCATGAGCCTTGCCAACGGCCGCCCCTATCTGGCCATTCCCGGCCCTTCGGTCATCCCGGACCGGGTCCTGCGCGCGATGCATCAGGGGTCACCCAACATCTACGAAGGCCACCTGATCGAGATGGCGGCAAGTCTGTTTCCCGACTTGCGCATGGTGGCGGGGACCACGGGCCATGTGGCGATCTACATCGGCAACGGTCATGCGGGCTGGGAGGCGGCGAATGCCAACATGTTCAGCCGGGGCGACAAGGCCCTTGTGCTGGCGGTTGGGCAGTTCGGGGTCAGCTGGGCCAACTCGGCCCGCGCCATGGGGGTTGAGGTCGAGGTGCTGGATTTCGGCAAATCCACGCCGGTTGACATGGGGCAGGTCGAGGCTGCGTTGCGCGCCGATACCGGCCACAAGATCAAGGCCGTGCTGACCACGCATGTCGATACCGCAAGTTCGATCAAGACCGACATTCCAGCGTTGCGCGCAACCATGGATGCGGCGGGGCATCCGGCCCTTCTGGCCGTGGACTGCATCGCAAGCCTTGGTTGTGATGAGTTCCGGATGGATGACTGGGGCGTCGATGTGATGGTCGCCGCCTGCCAGAAGGGCCTGATGACGCCGCCCGGCATGGCCTTTGTCTGGTTTTCGGAAAGCGCGCGGCAGCGCTGCGCGGGGTCGGACCTTGCCACGCCCTATTGGGCCTGGGGGCCGCGGGCCGAGCCGACCGAGTTCTGGCAGATCTGGGATGGCACCGCCCCCACCAACCACCTTTACGGCTTGCGTGAAGCGCTCGACATGCTGCGCGAAGAAGGCATGCCGCAGGTCTGGCAGCGCCACCACACGCTGGCCGGCGCGGTCTGGGCCGCGTTCGATGCCTGGGGGGCGGGCAATCCGGCCATCGGGATGAACGTGGCCAACGCCGGTGATCGCGGCTGGTCGGTCACCGCTGCCCGGTTCGGCGCGCCCCACGCCACCGCCTTGCGCAACTGGTGTGAACACAAGGCCGGGGTCACGCTTGGCATCGGCCTTGGCATGGCGCCGTCGACCGACCCGGCCTATCACGGCTTTCTGCGCGTGGCACATATGGGGCATGTCAACGCTCACATGACGTTGGGGGCACTGGCGGTGATGGAGGCGGGGATGGTCGCGCTTGGCATCCCGCACGGGCCGGGGGCTCTGGCTGCCGCGACACAGGCTGTTGCAAAAGGCGCGTGATGGGATGGTTCCACACGCGAGAGGTGGCGCCGGGCGTTTTTGTCACGCTTGAACCAGCGGTGGCAGACATGTTCCGCGCTGCAATGGTCACCGTCCGCGGACGAGACCGTAACCTGCAGTTCGACTTCGGCTGCGGGCTGGTGCCTTTGCGCCCGGCGTTGCCCGTGTCCGGCGGGCAGGTCATCGCTGTCGCAAGTCATGCCCACGTCGACCACATCGGCGGCTTTCACGAATTCGCCGACCGCCGGGGCCACGCGGTCGAGGCAGCGGGCTTCGCAGGATTGCCCGGGGTGGAGACTTTCGCGGATGAGTTCCGTCGCTGGCCCGATCTTGTGGCATCACCCCCAGCGCCGGGGTGGAGCATCGCCGATTGGCAGTTGCACTCCGCCCCGCTGACCGCCACCTTGGCTGAGGGCGACCGGATCGACCTTGGCGACCGGCACTTCACCGTGCTGCACCTTCCCGGCCATTCCCCCGGCGGGATCGGGCTGCTGGACGAGGGGGACGGTCTGTTCCTGTCCGGCGATGCGATCTATGACGATGATATTCTTGACGATCTGCCGGGCGCGTCGATCCCTGACTATCTTGCGACGATGGACCGCCTGCGCCAGCTGGACTGCCGGCTTGTGATTGGCGGGCACGGGCCGGAAATGACCCGCGCGCGCATGGTGGCGATTGCCGAAGGCTATCTAAAGGCGCGCGGCTAAGCCTCAGCCACCGTTCGCGTCCAGCCAGTCCTGCATCCATTTGACCTCGGCCTCTTGCGCGGCGATCACGCTTTCGGCGAACTTGCGCACTTCGGGGTCTGCACCATGCTGCAGCACGATCCGCGCCATGTCGACCGCACCTTGATGATGCGGGATCATGCTGCGGATGAAATCGACGTCCGGGTTGCCGGTAAATTCGATCGCCATACCCGTATGCATCGCGTCATTGGCCGCGAGGAAGGCCTGTGTGGCGGGACCCATGTCGCCCATGTCGGTCATGGAATGGCCTTCATGGCCAGTGGTTGCCTCTTGCGCCAGTGCAGGCAGGCAAAGGACGATGCAAGCGGCAAGGATCGGGGAAAAGCGGGTCATGATCATCCTCGGGTCAGAAGTTTTGCGATAACTGCGCCATTCCGGATGTGTGGGAAAGTCATTTCCCTGTGATCCTGCCGTTTTAGCGGGCACCGGGTGGCACTGTGCGGCAGTGAAGCGCGCCCTGTGCGGCTGCGGCCCCGCGTTGGACCTTTTCCCTTGCGCGCAGCGGCGCTAAGGTCTTGACCATGGAGTGTTTGGATACCAGCGGGGGTGGTGTTGCAAGGCGGGGCAAGCGCCCGGTCGTCGGGATCATTGGCAACAGCTATCTGATGAACGACCACTACCCCGTTCATTCCGGCGGGACGATGAATTCCGCCGCGGTCGCCGAGGTGGCGGGATGCCTGCCGCTGATCATTCCGACCGACCCACGGCTTGTGTCGGTCGATGATCTGCTGGACTTGTGCGATGGGTTCTTGCTGACCGGCGGTCGCCCCAACGTCCACCCCAGCGAATATGGTGAGGATGAAACCCCCGCGCATGGCTGCTTTGACCGGTGTCGTGATGCGATCACGTTGCCGCTGATCCGTGCCTGCGTAGATCGGGGACAACCGTTCCTGGGCATCTGCCGCGGGTTTCAAGAGGTGAACGTGGCCCTTGGTGGCACGCTTTACCCGGAGATCCGCGATCTGCCGGGCCGGATGAACCACCGCATGCCCCCCGATGGCACGCTTGAGGAGAAGTTTGCCCTGCGCCATCCGGTCAGCTTTGCCGAAGGTGGCCCGTTCCACCGCCTGCTGGGCGCGCAGGAGGTGATGACCAACACGCTGCACGGACAGGGCATCGCCCGGCCGGCCCCGCGTGTGGTGATCGACGGCGTCGCCCCCGACGGCACGCCAGAGGCGATCTTTGTTGACGGCGCGCCCGGCTTTACCTTGGCCGTGCAATGGCACCCCGAGTGGAATGCCGCGAATGACCCCGTCTCGCGCCCGTTGTTTCAGGCCTTTGGCGCGGCAGTTTTCGCCTGGGCCAACCGCAGCACAATCGCTGTACCCGCCGACTGGCCTAAAGCGGCCGCAGTTTCAGCCGGGTAAGGCGGTTTTCGCGGCGCGAGACGACTTCGAACCTGAAGCCGTGAAAGCTGAAGACCTGGCCTTCGTTCGGGATCATCTGCGCTTCGTGGATCACAAGGCCCGCGATCGTGTTCGCCTCTTCATCCGGCAGGCGCCAGTCGGTCGCGCGGTTCAGGTCGCGGATTGTCATCGCGCCGTCGATCAAGAACGCCCCGTCTTCGGTCCGGCTTAGGTGGGAATCCTTCAAGACGACGTCAAATTCATCAGTGATGTCCCCGACGATTTCTTCAAGGATATCCTCCAGCGTGATCAGGCCCTGCAAGGTGCCGTATTCATCGACTGTCAGCGCAAAATGGGTGCGGCGGGTCAGAAACTCGCGCATCTGTTCGTCAAGGCTGGTGGTGTCGGGAATGAAATATGGCTTCATCGCCACCTTCACGATGTCAAGATTCTGGATACCCTCGACCGACCCTTCGTCGCCGCGCACCAGACGGTCCACCTCTCGCAGCAGGTCCTTTGCGTGCACCACGCCAAGGATGTTGTCGTCGCTGCCCCGATAGATCGGCAGCCGGGTGTGGGATGAGGCAAGGACGCGGGTGATGATCTCGCCGGGGGGCAGGTCGGCGTCGATCATTTCGATCTGGCGGCGGTGGCGCATGATTTCGTCCACGGTGCGGTGCGACAGGTCAAGCGCGCCCAGCAGGCGATCACGGTCCTCTTTTTCGACAGCGCCTTCAGAATGGCCAAGCGCGATGGCCCCGGCGATTTCCTCGCGCAAGGCCAGCATTTCGCCACCGGGGTTGGGGCGCACACCACTCAGGTAAAGCAGGCCACGCACCAGCGTCCGCGCCAGCGACACGACAGGGGTGAACAGGACAATCAGCACCCGGATGATCGGCGCCACACCGGTGGCCACGGTTTCAGGGTAGGTGATGGCAATGGTCTTCGGCATCACCTCGGCAAAGATCAGGACCAGTGCAGTCATCACGACAGTGGCAAGCGCCACGCCACTGTCCCCGAACATGCGCGTCAGAAGGGCGGTGGCCAAAGCGGCGGACAGGATGGTGACGATGGTATTGCCCAGAAGAAGGGCGCCAATCAGCCGCTCTCGATCTTCGGTCACTTTGATCGCGCTGGCCGCTCCGCGTGATCCCTTGACGGCCTGTGCCTTCAGCTTTGACCGCGAGGACGCTGTCAGTGCCGTTTCAGACCCCGAAAAGAACGCAGACAGGGCAATAAGCACCACGATGGCGGCGCTGGTCAGCCAGAAGGCGGCATCAAGTACGGCAGAGGGGGCTGCGTCCATCGGGTTCTATCAGTCCTTCGCGATCATGGATCTTCCGCCAAGTGGTTTTTGGCCAGCGGATGGTGGGTGAGGACCAGCTTTTGCAGATGATCGTCCAGCACATGGGTATAAATTTCGGTCGTGGCGACATCGGCGTGGCCCAGAAGCGTTTGGATCACCCGCAGATCGGCACCTCCCGCCAGAAGATGCGTGGCAAAGGCATGGCGCAGGACATGCGGTGTGACACGGGCAGGCGACAGACCGGCCAGCACGGCAATATCCTTCAACATCAGATGAAAGTGCTGCCGCGTCATGTGGCCATCGCGCCCGTCACCGGGAAACAGGAATTTTGACCCCGGCCGTCCGATCAGTCGGGCCGCTGTGTCATCGGCATCGCGGCAGGCCAGCCATTGCGTCAGCGCCGCGCGGGCCGGGTCCGAAAGCGGCACCATCCGTTCCTTGTCGCCTTTGCCGCGCACCAGGATCATGCGGGGGTTGCCGCGCACCGCAGCGATCGGCAGACCGACAAGTTCGCTTACCCGCAAGCCGGCGGCGTAGACCAGTTCCAGCAGGGCCGCGTTGCGCAGCCTGTCTGACGGGCTGCGGCCCTTGGTGCTTGCGGCGTCGATCAGGCGGGTCACTTCTTCCACGGTCAGGGTCTTGGGCAGGCTGGGCGCCCGGCCGGGGCCTGAAATGCGCAAGGCCGGGTTGTCGCTGCGCCAGCCTTCCTCGACCGCGAAACGGTACAGCTGGCGGATCGCAGACAACCGGCGCGCGCGGGTGGCCTTCGACAGACCCTGCGCGTCGCAGTGGATCAGGTAATCCTCAACCCCGTCGCGGCCAGCTTTGGACAGGGCGCTGCCCTGCGCGGCCAGCCAATCGGCGAAATCCATCAGGTCACGGCCATAGGCCATTTGCGTGTTGCGCGCGGCCCCGGCGTCGGCGGCGATGGCGTCCAGAAAGGTGGAAATCCAGCGGCTGGCGTCAGCGTCGGGCATCCCCTAGCCCCTGCGTTCCAAGATCATCAGCTCAAGCGCCGTGCGCCGCGCCATGCCGTCAAGACCGACCATTCGCAACAGCGACAAACCCTCGGTCACGCCGCGCAGGTCGCCTTGCACGCCTCGACCGATGTTGTCAAGCGCCACGATGATCGCTTCCCCCGTGCGGTTGCCATCCAGAAGGGCCTGCGCTTCCACCGACGGCGCGGGCATGCGAAACGCGGCTGCGATGGCCCGACCCAAACTGTCCGGCGGGATTTTTCCGGTCAGATCGCCCAAAGCCAGACCCGCAAGGAACGCCTCTTCCGCGTTGGCGGCAGGGTGACGGCGGGCGGCCACATCCAGATAGGGTGACAACAGCGTCACGCGAAAGGCGATGGCTGCCGCTTCACCCGTCAGGGTCAGATCAACCAGCGCCTTGCCGAAAAGGACGGCAAAGGGCACCTCAAGCTCGGCCTCCTGCATTCGTGCCCAGACTTCGGGCAGGGCCTGTCCGACCTTCTCCGCATCGCCCGAGGCCAGCGCCGCCTCGAACCGCTGGAAAGCGGCGGCCCGGTCCCAGACCCCGCCCGAGGCGGCGGGATTGCGTTCGGTGTAAAGGCCAAGGATCACGTTTGGCGGCAGTGTTCCGCCACGGGTCAGGCGTTCTGCCGCCTCGATCTGGGCCTTCCAGCCGGCTTTGGGGCCGATTTCGGCGTAAGAAAATGCAACCGGCAAGCCTTCGGTGGGCAAAGGCTCTCCAATGGCTTCATACATTTTCCAGTCGAGCGGAGTGACCGGGCTGGGGGCCGGCGGAGGGGCTTCGCCTTCGAAAAGGTCGGGGTCAAGGAAGCGGGCCAGAAGCGTGGCCTGATCGGCGGTGATCTGGCCCAAAGCCTCGGACGTGTGCAGGGTCAGAGCGGCGGTATCCCAGTCACCCTGTCGTGCCTGGCAAAAGATGCGGGCAGGCACGGTCGGCGCAAGATGCGGGGCAGAGGCCATGGCATCACAGGCGCGATCTTCGGCGCCGGTCAAAAGTGCCACGTCAAAGCTGCGGCGGAACATGTCGGGCGTGGTGGCTCCAGCAGCCTCGATCAGTGCTGCGGCCTGTTCAAGCGCGCCAAGCGCAAGCAGCTTGTCGATCCGCACCTGCAGCAAGTCACCGCGCCCCCCGGCATCATCCGGGGCCTCAACCTCGGCCAGCAGGATCGTCAGGAACATCTGGCGGAGGGCGGGCAACGGATCATCGGCGTGCCCAACCAGCCGCGCGGCAATTTCGACTGTCAGGCCAGCGCCCCACAGATCGCGCGGCAGACCGGAGACCGATGGCGGGATCAGCCCAACCGCATCTGGCGATGGGCCGTCAAGCGACGTTGTCGCCACGGGTTGTGGAAGCGCGCCGCCCTGACCTGTCACCGGCGGCTCATCAATCGCGACTGCGATGCCGCCCGTGTCCTGCGCCGCCGGTGTGGCCACCGATTGCGACAGCCAGTCGATGGCCGACAACGGCCCACCCCCGTCTTGCGCGGCAAGCGGGGCCGTGCCGACCAGAAGAACCAGCAAACCCGCCGCCTTAATCCGCATTCAGCACCACTGGCTTTGTCACCTCATCCTGAACAGGCGAAAGATCGCCCAGATATGCATAGCCAGCAAGCCCGATGACCCCGAAAATCACCAGCAGAACCAGCGCTTTGATGACCCGACCCATAGCGTTGCCCTTCCTCGACCTTGCGTCGGGCGGCTTTGTCCGCCCGACTTTATTTGCCGCCCCGGCAGGCGAATACGCCGCCGCGACAGGTGTGATGCACAATCTATATAGCATTCCGGAAAACTTCACGCCATTCAGGGGGAATATTTCCCGTGCCCTCTTGGCAAGGTCATGCGGGCGTTGGCAGATGGACGCAATGGCACAGTTGACGAAAACCGTGGTCATGGTTGGAATGATGGGCGCTGGCAAGACCGCGGTCGGCACTGCGCTTGCGCGGCTGCTTGGGGTGGATTTTCGCGATTCCGACGAAGAAATCACCCGCGCCGCCAATCGCAGCATCGCCGAAATCTTCGAACGCGACGGCGAACCCTTCTTTCGCGCGCGTGAAACCGAGGTGATCGCCCGCCTCTTGCGCGGCAGCCCATGCGTGCTGTCAACCGGAGGCGGGGCCTTCCTGTCGGCGGCGAATCGCGCATTGATCCATGAGGTTGGCGTGTCGGTCTGGCTGCGCGCCGACGTTGACCTTCTGTGGCAGCGGGTCCGCCACAAGGCCACGCGTCCGCTTTTGCGCACCCCGAACCCGCGTGAGACGCTGCGCGCGCTTTACGACGCCCGGCTTCCCTTCTATGCCGATGCAGATCTGGCCGTGGACAGTGCCGCCGACCTGTCGGTTGACGACATGGCTGTCCGGGTGCGCGAGGCATTGCGCACAAGGCCGGATGTGCTGGAGGGATAGGCATGAACCATGTGGCAGTCGACCTCGGGACCCGGTCCTATGAGGTGCGGATCGGCGCTGGTCTGATTGGCAGTGCGGGCGCTGAAATTGCGCCCCTTCTGCGCCGCAAGCGGGTGGTCATCGTCACGGATGAAACCGTGGCCGCCCTCCATCTGCCGACCCTGACAGCGGCTTTGACGGCGGAAGGTATCGCCTTCGCGTCGCTTGCCTTGCCCGCGGGTGAGGGGACGAAGGGCTGGGAGAACCTTGCCCGCTGCACCGAATGGCTGCTGGAGCAAAAGGTTGAACGGCGCGATGTCGTGCTGGCGCTGGGCGGTGGGGTAATTGGGGATCTGGTGGGGTTTTCCGCCGCGATCCTGCGGCGCGGCGTGCGCTTTGTGCAGGTGCCGACCACGCTTCTGGCGCAGGTCGACAGTTCGGTCGGCGGCAAGACCGGGATCAATACCACACACGGCAAGAATCTGGTCGGCGCGTTTCATCAGCCCAGTCTTGTGCTGGCCGACATTGGCGTGCTGACCACGTTGCCTGACCGAGACCTTTTGTCGGGCTATGGCGAGGTCGTGAAATACGGCCTTCTGGGCGACGCTGCGTTTTTCGACTGGCTGGAAGCTCACGGTTCCGCGCTGCGCCTCGGCGATACGGCTGCCCGGTTGCAGGCCGTGACCCGGTCGGTTGCCATGAAAGCCGGGATCGTCAGCCGAGATGAGACGGAAGAAGGCGAACGCGCGCTGTTGAACCTGGGCCACACCTTCTGCCATGCGCTTGAAAAGGCGACAGGATATTCTGACCGCCTGCTGCATGGCGAGGGCGTTGCCATCGGCTGTGCTTTGGCGTTTGAGCTGTCCTCGCGCCTTGGCCTTTGCAGTCAGGAAGACCCCAGCCGTGTGCGCGCGCATTTGCGCGAAATGGGGATGAGGGTTGATCTGGCCGATATTCCCGGTGATCTGCCGGGTGCGGAAAGCCTTGTGGCGCTGATGGGGCAGGACAAGAAGGTGATCGACGGGCGCCTGCGCTTCATCCTTGCGCGCGGCATCGGGCAGGCCTTTGTCGCCGAGGATGTGCCGGGCGACGCGGTCCTGAAGCTGTTGCAGGACGCGCTGGCCGGGCGCTAAGGCCCCAGAAACTTCAGCACCGGGGCCAGGCTGGCCGCTGGCGCCTCTTCCTGCGGGACATGGCCAAGGTTCGGCAGCACGACCAGCCGCGCATCCGGCAGGTTCGCCAGATAGTCTTGCGCATTGGCAACCGGGATCATCGCATCCTTTTCCCCCCATAGCAGCAGGACCGGCACGGAGATGCCCCGCAAAAAGGCTTCTGGCGGGACCAGCACGGTCTGGCGCATCCGGTCCAGCATCGCCTGCCGGTTCCCGGGGGCAAGAAGAAGCGCGTGGTAGCGTTCGACCACGGCATCGGTCAAGCCGCCGGGATCAGCATAAGCGGCGGCAATGTTTGGTCGAAGTGCCCATTTCGGCAGGGCATATTTCATCGCCTCCAGCACAAAGGGCACGGAGGGGGGCTTGCCATAGTCAAAACCGGGGCTGGCATATCCATCGGGCGAAATCAGCACCAGACTTTTCACCCGGTCAGGATGCGCGGCGGCAAAGCGCCAGGCCAGTCGTCCGCCGATGGAATTGCCCGCAACGGTGGCGCGGCTGATGCCAAAATGATCCATCACCGCCAGAAGCTGTGCCACACCACCCTTGTCACTGTAATCCCGCTGCGGGTCCGGCCCCGACAATCCCGCGCCCGGCATGTCATAGCGGATCACGCGGTAAGTGGTGGCCAGCCCCCCGGCCCAGCCGTCAAACGTGTGCAAGCTGGAGCCGACACCGTGCAGAAGCACGATCACCGGCGCATCTCTTGGCCCCTCATCCCGCACATGCAGCCGGACGCCTGCGATATCCACAAGGTCGCCAGGCGCGCGCAGATAAGCGCCCTCAAGCTGTGCGCGCGGCCGGTCGGGCGTGTAAAGCAAGATCGCCAGCGTCGCAATCACGGCACCAACGATCGCCAAAAACCAGATCAGCATCTTTTTCAAGCGCACCCCCCAGGCAGACCCATGGGTTTAGCGCACCGGGCGACAATTGCCAGCAAGCCGTCAGAACAACAGCTTGTAAACGTTTCCATTGGTGTCCGTCGCGCGCCCCGTGCCGCTGGCGGTGCCCGACCCGATGATGAAGGTGCCCTGCACCCGCGTGCCATCGGCGCAGACGGCGTAAATCTCGCCATCGTTCACGCCGGCCACGGTTTCGCTTTCGGCCCCAAGCTCCCCCCCGGTTTTCTTCCAGGTCAGCGACAGGCCTTGGCTGCGCGACACGGTCTTCGGGGTCAGCGACGACCACGTCCCCTCACACTTGCCAGCTTCGGGCAGGCGGAAGGTCAGCGGGCCAGAGGTCCCCTTGACGTTGCTGGCCTTGGCCTCGATCACCAGCGTAGGATCGGTGCGGGTGATCTCACCCTCCAGCGGGTAGAACTGCATTGTGGTCGTATCCGCGCCGCAAGCGGTCACGAGGATCAGGGCGGCGGCGGCAAGGGGGCGTAGGCTCACGTCACTGGACCTTTCTGTCACACGCGGAATGTGGGGGAAGGAGGTTGGCTGGGGCGCTAGGATTCGAACCTAGGTATGTCGGTACCAAAAACCGATGCCTTACCACTTGGCGACGCCCCAACCGTGCGGCGGTGTTTAGCGGGTGGTCGGGGGGGGTGCAAGGGGGATGACGCGAATTTTCACGGCTTGTCCGGGGCGGGCGGCGGCGCTAGGCAGACCCCATGCAATGGGACGCAATCATCCTTGGCGCCGGGGCCGCCGGCATGATGGCCGCGATTGAGGCCGGGCGTCGTGGCCGCCGGGTCTTGGTCATCGACCACGCCAAGGCCGCGGGTGAAAAGATCCGCATTTCGGGCGGGGGGCGGTGCAATTTCACCAACCTTGGCATCGCGCCCGATCGATTCCTGTCGCAAAATCCGCGCTTTGCACTGTCGGCGCTGAAGCGGTTCACTCAATGGGATTTTATTGCCAGGATGGATGCCGCCGGAATCAAGTGGCACGAGAAGACCCTTGGGCAGCTGTTCTGCGACGGTTCTGCGCGCGAGGTTGTCGACATGCTGGTGCAGGACATGGACCGCGCCGGGGTGACCTTGTGGCTGGCATGCGCGCTGGGCGAAGTACGACGTGACGGGGCGGGCTTTGTCGTCGACACGGTCCGGGGGCCGCAAAGCGCGGCGTCGGTCGTGGTGGCCACGGGGGGCAAGTCGATCCCGAAGATGGGGGCCACGGGCTATGGTTATCAGGTGGCGCAGGCCTTCGGGATACCGCTGGTGGAGACGCGGCCCGCGCTGGTGCCCCTGACCTTCGCCGAGCAGGAACTGGAGTGGATGACGCCACTTGCCGGTGTGGCCGCCCCGGCCCGTGTGGCCTGCGCTGGCCAAGGCTTTGATGAAGCTGTGCTGTTTACCCACCGCGGCCTTTCCGGGCCTGCGGTGCTGCAAATCTCAAGCTACTGGCGTGAGGGGGCTGCGGTCGTGGTCGACCTGATGCCCGGCAGGGATGTGGGGGCAGACCTGCGGGCCGCGAAGGCCGCGCAAGGCAAGGTGGCCCTGCGCACGGTACTGGGCCATTGGCTGCCCGAGCGGCTGGCCCGGCATCTGGAGGCTGCGTCCGGGGTGACGGCCCCGATGGCCGAACTGTCCGGCGCCACGCTGGACCGGGTGGCGGCTGGGGTGCAGGACTGGCGGCTGATGCCTGTCGGCTCCGAAGGCTACCGCACCGCCGAGGTCACGCTTGGGGGGGTGGACACCGCCGCGCTGGACGGGCGGACAATGGCGGCCAAGGCGGTGCCTGGCCTTTACTTCATTGGAGAGGTGGTGGACGTGACCGGCTGGCTCGGGGGCTACAACTTCCAGTGGGCCTGGTCGAGTGGCTGGGCAGCGGGCCAGGTGGTCTGAGACAGGTGGTCTGAAGCGGGCTTGGTGATCGCCCCGCGACCCCTAGGGCGGCTTTGCCCAGGGGTCGTGTGAAGGACCGTCACACTCGCAGCGGATCAGCCTTTGCCAGCCGGTCAAATGCCATCAGGCTGGCCACCAGCGCAGGCATCTGGGAGAGGGGGATCATGTTCGGCCCGTCGCTCGGGGCGGTGTCGGGCGCCTCATGCGTCTCGATGAAGACGCCCGCGATGCCAAGCGACACGGCGGCGCGGGCCATCACGGGCGCAAATTCACGCTGCCCGCCCGAAGAGTTGCCCTGACCGCCGGGTTGCTGCACCGAGTGGGTGGCGTCCATGATGACGGGGTAGCCGGTGCGGGCCATGATCGGCAGGCTGCGCATGTCGGCCACCAGTGTGTTGTAGCCAAAACTGGCGCCGCGTTCGGTCAGCAGGATACGGTCGTTGCCCGTGCTTGCCACCTTTTGCGCAACGTTGGCCATGTCCCAGGGGGCCAGAAACTGACCCTTCTTGATGTTGACCACTGCCCCGGTTTCCCCGGCCGCGATCAGCAGGTCGGTTTGCCGGCAAAGGAAGGCGGGGATCTGGATCACGTCCACCACTTCCGACGCCGCCTGCGCCTGCGCGATGTCATGCACATCCGTCAGCACCGGCAGACCCATGGCGCGGATGGACTGCAGCACCTGCAACCCCGCCTCCATCCCCAGACCGCGCTTGCCGGACAGCGAGGTGCGGTTGGCCTTGTCGTAGCTGGCCTTGAAGACATATTGCGCACCGGCTGCCGCGCACGCTTCGGCCATGGCCCCGGCGATCATCTGGGCATGGTCAAGGCTTTCCAGCTGGCAGGGTCCGGCAATGACCAGAAGCGGGCGGTCATTGCCGACGGTCAAGCCGCCAATCTTCACATCTGTCATGCTTTGCGCAGCCTTAGGCAGAAACCTGTTCCCGCAGGATTGCGGCGGTCATCGAGACCATGAGGTAAATGCCAAGGAGGATCAACAGGGTGACAAGCGTGTTTTCGAACGCGCGGGGATAGGCGGCCTCATCCGGGGGGGTGGGGCTGACTGAAATCGACAGATAGCGCGTCTGCCGGTTCGCCTCGACCCGCGAGGTTTCCATGGATTGCAGGGCCTGTCCGAGGATCAGCTGCCGGGTCTGCAGATCGGCCTGGGCGACCAGAAGATCACCTTGCACCTGCGCAAGGCTTGTCCCCTCGACGCCGCTTTCGGTCATCCGGCTGCGCAGCGTCGCAATCTCATCCTGAAGGGTGCCGATGCGGCGGATAAGCGGCTCCATCCGGGCGGCGTTGGGGGTCTCGTTGGATTGCATCTGGGTCAGCGACAGCCGGTCTTGCGTCAACTGTGTCTCAAGCGAGGCAATCTGCGACGAGATAAGCGCCACTTCGGTTTCCGAAGACAGGATCTGGAACTTTTCCTGCAGCTCGATCAGGCGGCGCTGCGAGGCGGCAAGATTGGTCTGCGCCTCATCATAGCCAAGCTGGGCGTCCTTCATCTGATCGGCGCGCAGGCGCTGGGTCAGATGGTCAACCTGTTCTTCGGCATAGGAAATCAGCTGCGTGGCCCAGGCAGCGGCAAGGTTCGGGTCAGCGGCCATCACCTCAAGCCGGATCAGACCTTCGGAGGGATCGTAGGAAATGCGGACATAGTCGCGGTAGACACTGTAGGCGTCCTCCATCGAGGCGTCCGGTTCCAGCCGCTGCAGGGGATCGAACACGTCGGATTTGAAGTGGTCGCGAAAGCCAAGGTCCGCTTCCAGGCGCAACATCGCATCACGCGATTGCAGATAACCCTGCACGGCAATGCTGTCTTGCGACGTGGCAAGACCCATGCCGGAGAAAAGGCCCGCCAGTCCGCCCCCGCCGCCCCCTGCACCGCTGGGGCCAGCTTGCTGAATGACGAATTCCGACTTTGTGGCAAAGATCGGCGTGGCGACGCGGTAATAATACCAGCCCGCAAAGATCGTCGGCAGCAGCACAAAAACGAAAAGCCGGGTGAAAAGAAGCGCCAGCTTGCGGCGACGACGGCGGGCGATTTCCAACTGCATGCGCAGGATTTCGCCGGCCTGACTGACCTCGGCCCGCTGCTCGGTCGAGGGCATGGCAATGGGCTTGGCGCGCTGCGGCAACTGGGCCTGATCGCCGGGCAGGCGGGCAAGGGCGCGGCCGGGGGCGGTCTGGTCATCCACGGGCGCGGGGGACGGGGCCGGGGCTGTGGCGGAACCGGGCAATACAACCTCAAGCAGGGATGAGCGCGCGAAAGGGTTGATGCCCACGCGGCGCAACTGCAGGACGGCATCAAGGTCCGAGCGGATGGCAAGCTTGTGCTGCTGCGCCAAAAGCCGCGCACGGCGCAACTGGCGGCCAGTCAAGCCTTCGGCGGCAATGGCGGCTAGGGCCTGGTCATCGGCTTCCGGCCCAAGCGGGCGGGTGTCGGCGGGTTGCCCAGAGGCTGGTGCATCCGGACGGAAATCCTGGGTCCCAAAGCCATCTTCGGCGGTGGCAAAGGGCATGTCGTCGGCATCCACCTCTGCCGGGGGCGGGGCGGGGCGTTCCATTCGACGCAGAAAGAAGCGTGCGGCCTTAGGTCTGGAAGTCATAAAGACGCTTTGCCTCTTCAAGGGTTTCGAACTGGTAAAGCTGTCCGTTTTTCAGCACCGCAGCAGATCGGCAGAACCGCTGCAGGGTCTGCGCCGAATGGGAAACGATAACGACTGTTGAGTTCTTCAGCCGTTCTTTCAGGATGTTGCCAGCCTTGCGGTTGAATTCGACATCCGTGGTTGCGGGCATGCCTTCGTCGATCAGGTAGATGTCAAACTCGATCGACAGCAGAAGTGCAAAGGAAAAGCGAGACCGCATGCCAGATGAATAGGTCGCAAGCGGCATGTCAAAGTATTCGCCAAGACCGCAAACCCAGCGGCAGAAGCTTTCGACATAGTCCGGATCAAGGCTGTAAAGCCGGGCGATGTAGCGGCAGTTTTCATGCGCAGACAGCTTGCCATTCACCCCGCCCATGAACCCCAGCGGGAAAGACACCCGAGAGGTCTTGCGGATCACACCTTCGTCAGGCTTTTCAAGGCCGGCCATCATGTTGACCAGTGTGGTCTTGCCCGCACCGTTTTCCGCAAGGATGCCCAGGGAGTTGCCAAGATCCACCCGGAACGACGCCCGGTCAAGAATGACCTTGCGCTGTTTGCCCGTCCAGAACGATTTGGAGACACCCTGAAATTCAATCATCTTCGCCCCCTTCCGGCGATCGTCACCCGGGTCCCGCCCAAGGCCGAAGCTGCAGGCACTGTCGGCGTCAGCTGCAAACCCTGACCCGCCCCAGGGTATGGCTTGAAGGGTTAACATCCGGTTTGTGTCGTTAAAAGGGCCGAGACGCGGTATCGGCGGGGTTCGGTGGGCGCGGGCTGCGCGCCAACAGCACCGTCAGCGGTCCGGCCGGCAAGCTGAGGGCCAGTCCAAGGCGCGCAGCTTCCTGCATGACGCCGCCCGGCAAGGCGCTGTCGAGCGCGAGAACCGGCACGGTAAAGCCCATCGCCATCAATGCGGCGATGGTCAGCACATCGCGCACCGACACCCCGGGTGGCAGTCTCAGGCCCAGCACTGCCGCAAGCCCAAGACCGATCAGCACCATGCCCAGCGGCCGCCCCAGCCAAAGGCCGGCCAGCACGCTAAGGGTCGTCGGTGCGAAGGCCGCAAGGTCCACCCCGCCGCGCGTCAGCCCGAACAGGAACAGCACAACCGTCAGCGGCCAGACCAGAAGATGGGCAAGCCGGTTGAGGGGGTCATGCAGCAGCTCTTCCACCTCGGCGAAAAGGCCGAAGCTGCGGTCGGCATGGGCTATGGCAGGGATGATCGGCAAAAGCCCCAGCGCCCCCGGCAAGCCCGCTGCAGCTACCCCGATCCAAGACGCTGCACCCGCCAGGACGTAGGGCCAAAGCTGCAGCCGGGCGCGGCGGGCCGTCTCTGGCGCATTTGGGGCAGGCGCGCGGCCATGAAGCGCCCAGACCGCCAACGCCGCAGCCAACGGCAAAACCAGCCAGGCCGGCCGCAGAACCGCCAGCGGCTGCGTCAGCCCCAGGATCAGAAGGGCAAGGATATCGGTGGCGATTGCCAGAAGCAAAAGCAGATGCAGCGCCGGATGCCCCGGCCCGAACACCCTGCGCCCCAGCAGAAAGCACAAGACCACATCGCTGCCCAGCGGCACTTGCCAACCCGTGGCAAAACCCGCTTCGGCGGCTGTCTCGACCAAACCCGCGGTGAATATCCACAGGCCCGCAGCGCCGATCAGCCCCCCAACGGTCAGGCCAAGCGGCAACAGCGCCTGCGCGCCCTTGAGCGCGCCGCGTTCAACGGTCAACGCCTCCCAAAGCTCCTTGCCGATGAAAAAGAAGAACAGCGCCATCAGCCCTTCGGCGATCAGGCCGAATGGCGTCAGGCTGATCGGACGCGGGGAGAGCCATGTGGGCAGGCCGAGGTCAAGCAGCCGCCATTCGATGCTGTCATAGTAGCTGGCCGGGGCAAGGTTGACCCAAAGCGTGGCCAAGGCCGCCCCGCCCAGCAGGGCGCGGGCAAAACGGGTGACAAAGGGCGAAACGCGGTACATCGTGCAACGGGACCATGGCCCCGGGGCAGGGCGCTTGCGTTCCATTTGACCGGGATTTGCGGTTGTCGCAATGGGGCTGGGCAACCCTTTTGCCGTGGGACCCTATGCCGCCCCCCGGAGGGCTTCGCGCCCTCCGGACCTCCCGCGGGATATTTATGCAGAAAGAAAGGTGGGCAGCTGGCCCTGTGTGAGGGGGTTGTGGCCGTTGCCGGGGCAAGGCAGGGTTCGGGGATGGGATTGGTCAAGGATATTCAGGCCTGCCGTCTGTGTGCCGGGCGCTTTGCGGCGACGGCAACGGCGCACGACCCGCGCCCGGTGGTGTGGTTTCGTGAGGGCGGGAAACCGGGAGCGCGGCTGATAATCGCGGGCCAAGCGCCGGGCGCGCGGGTGCATGTCAGCGGGCGCCCCTTCACCGACCGTTCAGGCGACCGGTTGCGGGACTGGACGGGGCTTTCAGAGTCAGAATTCTATGACCGGGACCGGGTGGCGATCGTGCCGATGGCGTTCTGCTTTCCCGGCTATGACGCGACAGGCGCTGATCTGCCGCCTCCGGCAGTCTGCGCGTCCACCTGGCGGGCAAAGGTGATGGAAACCTTGGGCGCGGTGCCGTTGACGCTGCTGGTCGGGGGGGCTGCGATCCGTTGGCATCTGGGGCTGCGCGATGTGACGGCGGCTGTGGCGGAATGGCGCGGCTTTGCGGCGCGGGGGGTGATCCCCTTGCCGCACCCGTCGTGGCGGAATACGGGGTGGCTGAGGCGCAACCCCTGGTTCGAGGCCGGGCTTGTGCCGGTTTTGCGGACCAAGGTCCGGGAGGTGATGGATGTCTGACGTGGTGACCTTACTGGATGCAGCGCATGCGGCCGTCTCGGCCGACCCGGAGAACGAGGCGCTGCGCCTGCGGTTTTATGAGCGGCTGGCGGATGGCGAGATGATCCTGCTTCTGGAGCGCGAAGTGGTGGGGGCTGCGGTCGAACCACGGGTGTTTGAGGTGGAAGGCGGGCCGGTGGTTCTGGTCTTCGACCGCGAAGAGCGGCTGTCGGCTTTCAGCGGTGGGATTGCTCCATACGCAGCACTGCCAGGCCGGGTGATCGCGGGGATGCTGAAAGGGCAGGGAATCGGGCTTGGCGTGAACCTTGGGGTGGCGCCGTCCTCGATGCTGCTGCCGGCCGAAGCGATGGACTGGCTGGCGATGGCGCTGGACGGCGCACCGGAAGCGGCCGAGGCGGTGCCGGAGCGGTTCGTGAAGCCGTCGGTGCCAGAGGTGGTGGTCAGCGGGTTGGATGCAAAGCTGGCCAAGGCCGGGGGGTTGGCCGAGGCGGCCGTGTTGGCCGGAGTTGTGTATCAGGGCGGCCGTCGGGGGCACATGCTGGCTTTTGTCGGTGCAACCCCCGGGGCTGAGGCGGCGCTGGCCGGGGCCGTGCGCGAGGCGCTGGTCTTTTCGGGGCTTGAGGCGGGCGAACTGGACGTGGCGTTCCTGGCCAAGGGAGAGGCTGCGGTGGCGGCGATGGGGCGGGTGGGCCTGCGCTTTGATTTGCCGGTGCCAGAGATGCCTGAAGGGCCGGGCGCGCCCGGAATGGACCCGGCACGCCCACCAAAGCTGCGGTAAGGGCTGCGGCGTGCCCAGATTTTCACGGGGCGGCCTTGTAGCGGGCTTGGGGAGCCTCTGGCGGGAGTATTTGGGAAAAGAGCAAGCTGCTTAGATGGGGTATCATGATACCTTTGTTGTAAAACATTGTTTCGATTTGGTTTTATGTTTCATGGTGCGCTTGACGCGGTGCGGGGCTTGGGCGATAAGCCGCCATCCGAATTCGAGGGGCCTTTGCCCTTCGCCATCTTTACGGGACACGTCCGATGAAAACCTTTACCGCTACTCCGGCGGACATCGAGAAGAAGTGGATCCTGATCGACGCCGAAGGCGTTGTTCTGGGCCGCCTTGCCACGATCGTCGCCAACATCCTGCGCGGCAAGAACAAGCCGACCTTCACCCCCCACATGGATATGGGTGACAACGTCATCATCATCAACGCCGACAAGGTGCAGATGACCGGCAACAAGCGCAACGACAAGGTCTACTACTGGCACACCGGCCACCCGGGCGGCATCAAGCAGCGTACGGCAAAGCAGGTGCTGGAAGGCAACCACCCCGAGCGTGTAGTGGTCAAGGCTGTCGAACGCATGATCACCCGCAACCGGCTTGGCCGCGTGCAGATGACCAACCTGCGCGTTTATGCAGGCGAAGCCCATCCGCATGAAGCCCAGCAGCCGACCGTTCTGGACGTCAAGGTCCTGAACCCGAAGAACACCCGGAGCGCGTGATCATGGCCGATATCAAATCTCTCGATGACCTGAAGTCGGCTGTCGGTTCGGCACCTGCTGCAGTCGAAGCCGCACCGCGCGTCGCCGTCCGCGACAAGCTGGGCCGGAGCTATGCCACCGGCAAGCGCAAGAACGCGGTCGCGCGGGTCTGGGTCAAGCCCGGTACCGGAAAGGTCGTGGTCAATGGCAAGGACATCAACGCCTACTTCGCGCGTCCCGTCCTGCAGATGATCCTGAAGCAGCCCTTCACGATTGCCAATGTCGAAGGTCAGTTCGACGTGTTCGCCACGGTCGCGGGCGGCGGGCTTTCGGGCCAGGCTGGCGCGGTCAAGCACGGCATCTCGAAGGCGCTGCAGCTGTATGAGCCCACCTTGCGCCCGGCGCTGAAGGCCGCAGGGTTCCTGACCCGCGACAGTCGCGTGGTGGAACGCAAGAAGTACGGCAAGCCGAAGGCTCGCAAGAGCTTCCAGTTCTCCAAGCGCTGATCATTGCGACAACAGATATGGAAAAGCCCGGCGGATGGCGGGCTTTTCGCATTTTGGGCGGCGGTCAGGCGCGGGGCCAGTCGAACTTATCCCAACGTTCGGTAAGTCGGCCGTCCTTCACGATGCAGATGGTGATGGCGCCAAACTCCGGCCTCTGGCCTGCGGGTTCGACGCCAGGAAGTGGCCCACTGGTCAGCGTGCTTTCCCAGATCCAGCGGATCACGACGCGGTCTTTAGTGGCAAAGACATCTTGCAGGGCAAAGCGTGCCGCCCAGGTCCGGGCGACATTGCCGACCGAAAGCCGCGACCCGCAGGCGATCAGCGACTGGCTGGATGTCCGGGCGAGGCTTGCCTCAGACGACCCTGATCGCAAGGGGTGTCTGATTGTCAACACCCTGATCGAACCTGAGGCGCAGGGGGCCGAAACCCGGCTCATGCTGACGCTCGTCCGACGGAAATCCTTTCGTTCTTTGCACATGCATTGGCAGATGCCCACGGCGAAGTTGCGCCTGACTGTGGCATTGCTGCCGTGACGGATTTTCTGACCGGGACCGTTTTCGCGCTGATGGTGCTTGGACGGGCAGAGGCCCAAGCGGGCATGATCGCCAATATGGCCGTGGGCGCGAAGCGGGCGGCGCGCGCCGGATTTTCGCATAGCGAACCCTCGACAAAAAAAAGGGCCGGGAAATCCCGGCCCAGTCAGGGGTAAGGATAGATGTCGCTGCGATCAGGGCAGCCAGAAGGGCTTGGCCGCCTCGGCCTTGGCGTCTTCAGGGTTGATCCCGATGTCGCGCAGCATGTGGCCGTCGAGACGGCCCAGAAGGGCGCGGTCGCGGCGGCGGATCATGGCGACAGACAGCACGGCGAACAGGCGGGTCACCGGGTTTTCAGTGCGCTGAAGGTGAAGGGTTCTTGTTGAAAGCGGCATCTTAGCCCTCCTTTATTTGTATTGATACAATTGTGATAATCCTGTAAGCACAATATAGCTAAATCAAGCTATGAGTCGCCAGAGGATTATTGTGACTGATACAAGTTGGGCCCCCGATCTGAGTCAATTTCCCGGGCCAAAATATCTGGGCCTGTCGCGCGCCCTGCGTGAGGCGATCCGCGGCGGCGATCTTCCGGCAAACTCGCAGCTTCCAACCGTGCGGGATCTGGCCTGGCGGTTGCATCTGACACCGGGAACCGTCGCCCGCGCTTATCAGTTGGCCACGCAAGAGGGACTTTTGGCGGCAACGGTCGGGCGGGGGACGTTTGTAGCGGCACAAACCCCACGGCTTGGTCCGACACAGGCATTGTATACCGAGCGAGTCACCGGCGGGTCCAGCGGTCTGGTTGACCTGCGCCCGCCGCAGGTGCCCGAGGTTGGCCAGACCCAGGCGTTTCGCGCGGCATTGCTGGACATGGCGGGGCAAACCGACGCGGGCTGGCTGGATTATACCAGCCAGCTGGGCGAGGCGGGCCTGCGGGCCGAAATCGTGACCTGGATGGGCGACCGCATCCTTGGCCCGATCGGCCCGGATGACGTGGCACTGACCCATGGCGGGCAGAACGCAATTTCCCTGATCTTTGACTGCTGCCTGCGCGGCGAACGTCCCGTTGTCCTGATCGAGGAACTGGCCTACCCGGGTTTTCGCTATGCGGCCCGGGCCGCGCGGGCCGAAGTGGTGCCGGTCGAGATTGACGATGACGGCATCGTGCCCGAGGCGCTTGAGGCTGCGTGTCGGCGCCACGGCGCGCAGGTCCTGTGCCTGACGACCGAGGCGCAGAACCCCACGACCGGGCGGATGCCGGTGAAGCGGCGTCAGGAAATTGCTGATATTGCAAGGCGTTACGATCTTCAGGTGCTGGAAGATGACTGCTATTCCGTTGCCGAAACCGACATCCCCAGCTTGCGGGCGCTGGCACCTGAGAGGGTCTGGCTGGTTGGCTCCGTTTCCAAGACCCTGTCGGCCGCCTTGCGCTTTGGCTATGTGATCTGTCCGGCGGGGATGGGCGAGGCGGGCCGGCTGACGGCGCAGCATGGTTTCTTTGCCCTGTCGCGACCGGTGGCGGACATGATGCTGCATCTGTTTCGATCCGGCGCTGCGGCGGTCATCAAGGCGCGGGTGCAGGCTGAATTCGCCGAGCGTCTGCAGGTCCTGTTGAACCTGCTGGGCGCTTACGACCTTGGGTGGCAGACCGGTGTGCCCTTTGTCTGGTTGCGGATGCCGTTGGGGTGGCGTGCCTCAACCTTTGTGCGCATGGCCGAAGCGCGGGGCGTTCTGGTCCGGTCGGCGGATGAATATGCCCTCGTGCATGGCCGTGCGCCAAATGCCGTGCGGATCGCGATTGCGGGCAACCTGTCGCGCGCGGGTTTCGAGGGGGCGATGCAGACGCTCGCCGACCTTCTGGCGCGACCGCCGTCCGATCTTTCCGTCTGAGGGCGGGCGTTCCGTACCTGTTGCAAATGAGACTCGATCCCTTGGATTTGCCAGACAGGACAGTTGACCGGGCGGCCTGACCTGACGGAAGATTTCCACCAGAGCAGAAAAAGAAGAGAGCCCGAAAAATGGGACTGCAATCCACCTTCCACGCGCCGCATGGCGGCGCGGATTTCCTTGGTTGGCGCAAGACGCGCGCCGGGGCTACCGAAATTGTTTATGATGACGGCGTGGCGCGCCGGATGATCTGGCGCGTGGCCACGAATGACCCGTCCGAGGCCCGCATATCCGAGGCGCTGCGTGTGGCCGTGGGGTCGTTGCGGGTCGTGCCGACGCTGTATGATGAGTTGAAAAAGCGGTCAATCGCCATCGAGCGCGTCGGTGGATGACGCCGAAATCATCGTTCGCGCCTTTGGCTCTGGCTTCGGGGTTGTTTTCTTGCGGCGATGATGCCCCTCTTGCTTAATAACGCGGATCACGGCTAGTTTTGATCAAACGGCCAGACGGTCGGTGGCCGTCCCGCAAAGGGGCGGGGGATACAGGGGGCAAGATGGCGCAGATTCCGAGTGCGGAGGCGAAGGCTGGTCTCAAGCTGATCAGCCCGACGGCGATCTATGTGATCTTGCTGCTGGCGGTGCCGTTGGCCACTGTGCTGTTGTATTCCGTCCTGACCGGAGCGCGCGGCAGCATCGCCTTGCCCTTCACCGGCGAGAACTATGCCGAGCTGTGGTCAAAACCGATCTACGGCTATATCATGCTGAAATCGCTGCTGGTGGCGCTGACCGTGACCTTCATCACAGTCATGCTGGCCTATCCGGTGGCCTACTTTGTCAGTTTTCACGTCAAGCCGGAACGCAAAAGCCTGTGGCTGTTCCTGATCACCATTCCGTTCTGGACCAGCTACATCATCCGCGTGAGCCTGTGGTTCGTGCTGCTGGGCTATGACGGCGTGGTAGACAGCACGCTGATGTCGCTTGGCATCATGGACACGCAGTTGAACATCGCCAGCTATTCGATCCTGTCGATCATCATCGTGTTGGCCCATGCCTACGCGCCCTTTGCCGTGCTTCCGATTTTCGTCAGTCTGGAAAAGGTGGACCGCAGCCTGTTGGAGGCGGGGCAGGACCTTGGCGAAACCCGCTGGCGCACCTTCCTGCGGGTCACGCTGCCCTTGACGATGCCCGGTGTGATTGCGGCCGCGTTGATCGTCTTCATCCCGACGGTGGGCGATTATGTGACCCCGGAACTGGTGGGCGACGGCAAAGAGCCGATGATAGCCAACCTGATCGAAACTCAGCTTCTGAAACTGAACAACTTCGCCCAAGGGTCAGCTTTCGCGGTTGCCTCGATGTTGATGGTGGGGATCGCAAGCGTGGTGTTCGTCCTGCTTAACCGGCGGTTCATCGGGGGCCAGAAATGAAGAACGCCCCTCTGTTGCGCAGCTATACGCTGTTTTACCTGTTGTTTCTGTACGGCCCGATCCTGCTGCTGCCGGTCTTTGCCTTCAACGACAGCCGGGTTGTTGCGTTCCCGCTGCGCGGCTTTACCCTGCAATGGTTTGGCGAGATGGCCGCCGACCAGAATCTGCGCAATGCGGCGTGGAACAGTCTGATCATCGCGCTGTCGGTGGCGTCGATTTCCACCGTTCTGGGCATCTTTGCCGCCCGCGCGTCGGTCCGCTACCGCTTTCCGGGCAAGGGGCCGATCCTTGGGATGGTCATGCTGCCGCTGGTCCTGCCCGAAATGATTGTCGCTATGGCATTGCTGGTGGTATTGCTGTCGATCGGCATCCCATTGTCCTTGTTCACGGTCATCCTGGGGCAGGTGCTGATCTGCACGCCCTTTGCGGTGGCCATCCTGACCTCGGCCTTCCAGTCGCTTGACCGGTCGCTGGAAGAAGCTGCCCTTGATCTGGGCGAGACGCAGATTTCCACCTTTCGGCTGATCGTGCTGCCCTTGGTGATGCCAGGCATTCTGGCCAGCTTCCTGATCTGCTTCACCATCTCGTTCGACGAATTCATCATCGCGAACTTTCTTGGGTCGGGCCAGCCGATCCTGTCGGTCTACATTTTCGGCCAGTTCCGCTTTCCGGCGAAGGTGCCGTCCATGCTGGCGCTGGGGACGGTGCTTGTCCTGTTCTCGATCATCCTGCTTGGCTTTGCCGAGTACATGCGCCGCCGTGGCATCGCCAAGGCCGGCGGCAAAGATTCCGGAGGCTTCCTGTGACCACAAGCGACGACCGCTCGACCATGATCGAATTCAAGGACGTCCATAAGTATTATGGCGATTATCACGCCCTGCGCGGCATCAACGGCACGATCAAGGCGGGGGAGTTCTTCTCGCTTCTCGGGCCATCGGGCTGCGGCAAGACCACGCTTTTGCGCACGATTGCCGGGTTTGAGGATATCTCATCCGGCGTAATCATGATCGACAGCAAGGACATGGCGAATGTGCCCGCAAACGTGCGGCCAACGAACATGGTGTTCCAAAGCTACGCGATCTTCCCGCACATGAGTGTGGCCGAGAATGTGGGCTTTGGTCTGCGCAAGGGCCCGAGGTCCAAGGAAGACAAGGCCAAGGCGGTGGCCGAGGCGCTGGAGATGGTGGGCCTGAAAGGCTATGGCGCGCGGGCGGCGCATGCGCTGTCCGGCGGGCAGCGGCAGCGCGTGGCCCTGGCGCGGGCGCTGATCCTGAAGCCGAAGGTGCTGCTGCTGGACGAACCCTTGTCCGCGCTGGACAAGAAGATGCGCGAGCATATGCAGGTCGAACTGATCAAACTGCAGCGGCAGGTGGGCATCACCTTCATTCTGGTGACCCATGATCAGGAAGAGGCGCTGGTCATGTCCGATCGCATCGCAGTGATGTTCGAGGGCGAGATCGCTCAGCTTGCCGATCCCGAAACCCTGTATCGCCGCCCGGCAACGAAGAAGGTCGCGGATTTCATCGGCACGATGAACTTCATCCCCGCCACGATCCTGAGCGAGTCTGGCGACACGGTCGAGGTAGAGGCCAAGGGTCTGGGGCGCGTGACACTGGATATCGCCCAGGCCCCCGAAAAGGCCGGCGAAAGCCCGGTCGTCGGTCTGCGGCCGGAAACGCTGACGCTGCTGTACGATGACCAGAAAGCGACCGAGCGTGAGACGGACGGAGTGATCGACGAGGTGATCTATTTCGGCGACATGACCTATTATGATGTCTATCTTGGCGGCACCGATGTCGAGGTGCGCCTGAGCATGCGCAACGTGCCCGGCCGCCCGGTTCTTGACGTGGGCACCAAGGTCCGCGTGGCATGGAGCCCGTCTGCACTGGTGCTTTTCCGCTGACCTGCCGGAGCGGGGATTTCACACCCCCGCACCCCCGTGGGATATTTGGGCAGAAAGGAAGCTGAAAGAGGTCTTCGATCTTCCTTTCTGCCCAAATATCCTGGGGGTCTGGGGGTGAAACCCCCAGCGATTGATGCAGGGCGCAAAGCCGTGACCAAGTTTCTTGGCCATGACGCAGGGCGGTTCCGGATCAATAATCAGGTGAGATAAGGCCAAGCCCGCGCAAATAGATCCCGATCCCGGTCTCTAGCAGGTCTTCGGGCGTCCAGGGTTGCGGGCCACCATTGCCGCGCAGGAAAAGCTCGACCACCCCATGGCTGACAGCCCAGACATGGGCCGAAATCATGCTTGCCGGGGGACGCCGTTCTGCCGGCAGGCCCTTTGAAAGCTGGTCGGCAGCGCGGTCCATCGTGGCGCGCGCCTTGGCCGAGACATTTGCCAGTTCCGGATGCTGGCCCGGCTGAAGCCCGCTTTCGAACATTGCCTGATAATGACCCGGATACTTGCGGGCAAAGGCAAGGTAGGCGCGCCCCGTCGCCTCGAACGCGGCGAGGGGGGATGGGCGGCCTTCGTCATAGGCGTATTCCAGCAGGGCGGCAAAGATGTCAAAGCCTTGGCGTGCAACTTCGGCCAGCAGGTCATCACGCCCGGCGAAGTGGCGGTAGACGGCGGCGGGGGTCACATCGGCGGCCTTCGCAGCTTCGGACAAGGTAAAGCCCTGCGGGCCCTTGTCGGCGATCAGGGTCAGCGCCGCCTCGACCAAGGCCTGGCGCAGGTTGCCGTGGTGGTAGCCGCGTTTCATCAGCTCTTGGGACGCAAGGCTGGTCCGCCGCAAATCTTGGCATCCGGCTTGCCAATGGCCTTGCTGTCTTTGCCTGCATAGTCAACCGCGCCAAGGATCGTCTGGACTGCCGCAATCCGTGCGCGCTTTTTGTCATCCGACAGGATCACGGTCCAGGGTGCGTGCATGAAATGGGTCTTGTCCATCGTCTCATCGATGGCCCCACAGTAATCATCCCACTTGGCCAGCCCATCGACGTCAATCTTGCTCAGCTTCCACTGCTTGAGCAGATCGCCTTCGCGGTCCAGAAAGCGGCGCAGCTGTTCGGCGCGACCGACCTCAAGCCAGATCTTCAGGAAGATGATCCCTTCATCCGCGATCATCTGTTCAAATTCAGGCAGTTGGCGGAAGAACTTGGTGCGCTGGTCAGGGGTGCAAAAGCCGAACACGTGTTCGATCATCGCGCGATTGTACCAGCTGCGGTCATAAAGCGCGATTTCGCCCTTGGCGGGGAACCAGTCGACATAGCGCTGGAAATACCATTGCTGGCCTTCGCGTTCCGTCGGTTTCGGCAGCGCTACAACCGTGGCCTGGCGCGGGTTCATGTTTTCGGTGACCGCCTTGATGGCACCGCCTTTGCCCGCCGCGTCGCGCCCTTCAAAGACGACGATCACCCGCTGGCCAGCTGTTTTGATCGCAGCCTGCATCTTGGCAAGCTCTACTTGCAGGGTGTCCATATGCCGGTCGTAGTCCTTGCCCTTCATTTCAAGCGGGTAAGGGTAGGATTTGGTCAGGATGTCATCCTTGCCGGCCTTCTCGATGGCCTTGCGCACCGCTGCGGGGGCGCCTTCGCGGAAATAGGCGCTGATGGCGCCGTCAAATGGTAGTGTCATGTGCCTCTCCCCGGTTTTGCGCAAGTATGGCGATTGGGCCGGTTAGCGCAATGCAGCGCGGTCGATTGCGTCGATCACGGTCTGGCTGTGGCTGTGGTGCGGCATGTGTCCAGCACCGTCGATCACCGTAAGGGTCACGTTGGGCAACAGCAGCGACAAAGGCTGAGAATGAATGTGCAAGGGCACGATGGTGTCTGCCGTGCCGTGAACAAGTTCGACCGGTAGGGTGAGGGAAGGGTAGCGCGGTTCCATCGTCACCAGTTCGGCGCGCAGGGCGTTCACCTGGGCGGTATTGGCGTCCAGTGTCTGGCGGCGCAGGGTCAGGGCGGTGCCAAGATAGGCTTCATACCCCTGAGGCACCGCGTCGGGTGCGAAGACAGCAGTTGTGGCAGCCGAGACATAAGACTGCGGCACGAAGGCCGAGGCGAGTGGAATCGCCAAAGCCCGCCCTACGGCGGTTGAATTGACGCGATACCAGGCGTCAAGTGTTCCGGGCCAGGGCAGTGACGGGCTGCCAACCAGCACCAGGGCACGGGGGCCGCCATCCAGCGCCCACGCCAATGCAACGGCTCCGCCATAGCTTTGGCCCAGCACGACGGGATCGGTAACACCAAGCTGTGCCACTGCTGCCTTGATCGCCCGGGCCTGTCCCAGAAGGCTGGCCCGCGGCTGAGGGTCGGAATGGCCAAGGCCGGGGCGGTCAACCACGGTCACACGGTAGCGGCTGATCAGTTGGTCGCGCAAGGCAAAGGTCAGGTCGCGCAAACTGCCGCTGGCGCCGTGGATCATCACCAGATCCGGCCCGCTGCCCGACATCTCATAATGCAGCCGCAAGCCATCAACGGTGACGAACTGACCCGAGGGCGGGAAGGCGGTTTCGGCCGCCGCTTCGCGCGCCGAGGCCCGCCAATGCGTGACCCCGGCAAGCGTGGCCGCGGCGATCAGAAGACTAGCGGCCAATCTCGTCCATCTCATAAGGGGTGCTCTGGTATATCTCGTTGATCCAGTTACCATATAGCAGATGAGCGTGGCTTCTCCAGCGGTTCAGGGGCGGCATCGCGGGGTTGTCATTGGGGTAATAGTTCAAGGGCACGTTTATCGGCGTCCCCGAGGCAACGTCGCGGTCATATTCCTGCTTCAGCGTGTCGCTGTCGTATTCGAAATGGTTGAAGATATAAAGCGCGCGGTGGTCTGCATCTTCAACCAGACAAGGGCCAACCTCATCCGACCCAAGCAAAGTGCGCAACGCGGGGGCGGTGTCGATCTCAGCCTCGCGCATTTCGGTCCAACGGGAAACGGGGATCACGAAATCATCGGAAAACCCGCGCAGATAGGGTGAGGTGGGGCAAAGGTTGCGGTGCCGAAAGCAGCCGAACGCCTTGGCCGGCAGCATGTGTTTCTGCACGCCGTGGAAATGGTTGATCATCGCCATGCCGCCCCAGCAGACGCCGAAGGTGGATTGGACGTTGGTCTGGGTCCAGTCCATCACCTCGCACAGCTCATCCCAA
>JANPJU010000083.1:0-29743 GCA_031425675.1 Paracoccaceae bacterium
GCCGCAGATGGTGTCCAGCACGATCCGCTGAAAGCAGTGGTCACGGCGCACCGGCCAATGGCGTTTGCTGGTCTGCGCGAGGGCGGGCATGACCGTGCGTGTCAGATGCAGATACTGCGCGACAGGGGCAAGCGGGGTCGGTGGCGGAAAGTCGAAACTGGGCTGCATTGTGAGCAATATGGCGTCCCTCGCTGCGAAGTCCAACGGCGAAACGGCAATGGCCCGGGATCAGGCGATTGCGGGAAGCTTGACTTGTGGCGCGGCAACGACAGCTAGCGGCTGATGAAAAGCCAACTCTCTGACCCTGCAACGCTTGGCGAAATCATCGAGATGGCGCTAAGCGATCATGCCAGCTTTGACCAAATCCGCGCCTTGCACGGTCTGAGCCCGGATGAGGTCAAGACGCTGATGCGGCAAAATCTGAAATCCGGCAGCTACCGCGCGTGGCGCAGACGGGTGCGCGCATTTGCCGACCGGCGCGAGGTCTACAAGTGAAGTCTGACCTCCACCCCTGGGCCAGCGACCTGTCGCAATTGCATGCAGAGGTCTGGCTGCGACTGACGCGCGGTGTCCACGACCGGCACGCCCCCGCCCGGCACCCGACATTGGCCACGGTCAGTCCGGATGGCAGGCCGCAGGCCCGAACGGTGGTCTTGCGCGCGGCTGACAAGGCGGCGGGCACGCTGGATATTCACACCGATCTGCGGTCGGCCAAGGTGGAGGATCTGCGCGCCACACCCTTTGCCGCGCTGCATGTCTGGGATGCCTCGGCCCATCTGCAATTGCGGCTGCAGGCCCGCGCAACACTTCTGACGGGTCCGGATGTAGCCGCGATCTGGGACCGCGTGCCCGAGACGTCACGAGGGGCCTATGGCAGCACTCCGGCACCAGGCCAGCCCATCGCGCAGGCGCTGGACTACACGAAAGCCGCTGACCCTGCGTGCTTTGCGGTCTTGCGGCTGGAAATCCTGACGGTCGACGCCCTGCATCTTGGTCCCAACCATCGCCGCGCCCGGTTTGACCGCGAGACGGCTTGGGCAGGGGTCTGGTTAGCCCCCTGAGGGTTGAACCGCTTGCGTCAGTGGTCTTGACCGGGCGGGTCAGACCGCAACGCCGCCATCGCTTCGCCGTCAACCACCAGACGCACCCCAAGCGTTCCCGTGCCGGACAGAACCGGGCGCTTTCGCAGGGCGATGTCCAGCGCCTCGACCTGGGGGTATGCGGCGCAGGCCTCGACGATGCGGGTCATCAGCCGCTCTTGCGTCTCATAGTGAGATGCGCGCGCGAGCGAGTCGATCTGCCGGATCAGCGGGTCATAGTCGAAAACCAGCGCCATCTCGTCGCGCGGAATCATCACCAGATGCGGCGCGATGGTCAGGGTCAGATCCAGAAGGTGCGCATCCGGCACAATGTCATCCGGACCGTAAGTCCCGATCCGCGCGGCGATTTGCAGGTCTTTCAATTCGACATAGCTTTTCATGGGCAAGGCCGCGTCTCCGTTTTCTGATCGGCTTGGAAGAACGGGCCGACAAGCGCCGCGTGAAGCCTAAGCGTCATCGTCCAGAGCCGCCTCACCAGCAGCTGCCGGGCCCAGTCTTAGCAGTTGCTGGGTCAAAAGGGCCTTGTAGCGCCGTTGACGCCGGCGCGCCTTTGCACCGGACGCGCGCCACCCCTCGCGCTTGTCCTGAACCAGCGTTTCCAGATCGGCGGCGACCGATATCTTTCCTGCGTCAGAGGGTGATGTGCGCTTGGGCATCCATGGGTTATAGATGCCGGCTGCGAACCGGCAAGCAAAGCGCACCCGATGAGCGGGCCGCGTATCGAGATTGCGACCGGACGCGTATCTTCCGACCTTTTGGCAAGACCCATGCTACCAGTGCCGGGTTCCCGGCGCACCCTTGATCCGGCCTTCCAGATTGGGCGTGACCCAGCCGCCGTAGAAATTTCCCGGCTGCGGAATAACCCGCGTATCGCCGACCCAGGCTTCGTCCATCTGGGCTGCGTAGAAGGAGACATGGCCCGCCAGCTCTGCAAAGCGCGCGGTTGGATGGTCATAAGCCCACGCGGCGCGGGGCGCGGTTGCAGACCGCGACAGCACGTCGAAATAGCGCGCGACACCCTTCCATTCGCAAAAGCTGCTGCCTTGCGCCGGGCGCAGGATGGCATGGATATCCTGCAGGGGCAGGTAATAGGTTGGTGCATGATGCGTCTCCAGCACCCGCAGGGCGCGGATGGTGTCAGCGACAAGCGCCCCACCCAGCCGGATGATGATGCGCTGCGGCACCGGTTCCAGCGCCGGGGGGCGGGGGTAGGACTGCACGTCCTCACGCGGGAGGTCGGTCATGGGGCAGCCCCACGGGCAGCGGGTTTGCGCGCAACACCCATGTACAGGATCGCAGTCAGGGGCAGGGGGCCAAAGGTCAGATCAAACCGGCGGTTGATCCCGCACGGACGAAGGCCGGTCATTGCACCCGTCACCAGCCCCGCGCCCTGCATCGCAGCGGGCAACGCACTCGGCTTGATGAACTTCGCCGGGTCATGCGTTCCGCGCGGCAACGGGCGCAGCACATCTTCAGCCACGGTGATGGTGGCCAGCGGGGCAAGGGGGTTGCGGTTGATGCTGTCGAACAGGAACAGCCCGCCCAGGCGCAGGGTGCGGGCAACTTCTGACATGACCTTGTAAAGGTCCGAGACATGTTTCAGCACGTCAATGCAGACGATGCCATCGAAGCTGGCATCGTCATAGGGCAGGGCCTCGCCCACGCCGACATCATACCCGATGCGCGGGTCGCCAGTGCGGGCATGGGCGCGGGCCGCGTCGTTCGCCATGCTGGCGGGGTCAATGCCGGTGACGTCAGCGCCCCGCTGCGCCAGCGCCTCGGACCTGAAACCGCTGGCGCAGCCAAGGCCGAGCAGCGCCATGCCTTGCCAGTCGATCCGGGCGTCGAACCAGCGAGGGCGTCCCGACATCAGGTTCTTCAGCGTGCGCACCCAGCGGATGTCGTCTGACCACCAGAGGTCGGCGACCTTGTCGTAGATCGTCAGGTCATTGCGCATCGGGCGGCTCCTTCGGCAGACGTGGCAGCATATAGAGCACGTTCGCCTGTTTCTGAGTGAACCGCCATAGCGGGCGGCAAAGCGGCGTTCCTTCTGGCGCGGGGCCTTGAGGCAAAAGGCGGTACAGCTGACCGCCAGAGCCAATTGATCCGGCGTCCAGACCGGCACAGTCCACAGCATCAGTGCAAGGGCCACATGGATCGGCTGACGGATCATGCGGAACAGCCCTTGGGTCGACATGTCGGGGAACACCGGCCGGATGCGCGCCAGCAGCGACATCCAGCCAACGGTTCCGGTCCGAAGTTACGTGCCGGCATCGAAAATGGATTTCATCGCGGCCAGCCAGATTGCGCCGTAAGCCATCCTGACCGCCCAGAACGCTGTCCCGTCGGCCCGCCACCAGACAATGCCCGAAGGCGTCCACAGCGCGAATAGCGCCAGAAGCGGGGCCGACGCGTTGACCGCATAGGTGGTGGTGGCCAGCGTCCGTCCGTGCGTCCGGGGATCAGCCGGGCCAGCTAGCGTCCGCCTGGGCCGGTCAGAAAAGAGTGAATGTGCCAGCGGGAAATGCAGGATCAGGGCAGCAATGGCCAGTCCCGCCATCGGCCAGGGCACGGTGCCCAGACTTTCGCTCAGGCCAAAGAACATTGCCACAATCATCTGCAGCACGCCCGCCGCGAACAGCATGTAGCACAGCGCCCCAAGGCCAAGAGCAAGCGCGATGCGTCCGGCCCCCACGGGCGGGTGCGAAGCGGCACAGATCAGGGTGATCAGACGAGCGATACGGGTTTCGGTCAGGGGTTCAATTGGCGGGAACGATTCTGCTCTCGTGCTGTAGGTCGGACTGCCCATCGACATCGAGACCGTCGCTGAAGTTGGCATCTTTCTGGGCGCCACGCCCTACGCGGCACCACTTGGCCCGGCCGACGTGGCGGCCCACACTTTGGCCTTGCGCTTTGCAGGCGTAGCCTATGCCGTTCCTGCGGCGCTAATGCAGGCTGCCATGGTCCGCATGGCCCGGGCAGAAGCGGAAAACAACCTTGAGCAACCTCGTCGGGTGGTCCGGAGGGCGCTTTGTCTGTCGACCATTTCTGGCGGCCTATTGTTCATTGGCCTTTGCGGCATCGCTGCTCCACGGTCGCAGGCGATTTTCGCGCAAACGGCGGCGGGACTTGCAGCGGCGGGTTTGTCGTTCGGCTAGCTTTTGCTCCTCGGAGTCAGGGAGTTTGTGGCAGACCTGGGCGCGGGCGCTGCGGGCCTCTTGCGCGGTCGCAAGGATACGCGTGCCCCGATGCTTTTCACAGTGACGGGCAATTGTTTTGTCGGTGTGCCACTTGGTTTGTGGCCAGGTGAAGATTGCAGTCTTGGCACCACCGGCGTCTGTGCTGGGCTGGCAGTCGGAACGGCGGCCACCAACGGTCTGATGCTGTCAAATCTGGCGCGTTTCTGGGGAACCGAAGCCGGTCCTCGTTCCTGAGGCCTGCGCTGGACTGATCTTGCGAAAGCGAATGCTAACGCGTTCGACCCTTACCTGTTCTTTGTAAGATCGGCGTAAGCCATTGTCTTCTGGGAGGCACCGCGCCACCTGTACTGTTTCAGCCTGGTTCAAGGAGATGAGCTTGAGCCATGTGACCCTGGACAGGTTTTTTTCCGGTCCGCCCATCCTGCATTGCAAAATCCTTTGGCGCTGTGGTCGAACTGCGTCACCTTGAGTGTGGGAGAACTTGAGGGAGGACACCCATGCTTGATTCCACAGCGACAGATCACGTCTCGGCTTTCCTATCGGACTTCGGCGCGGCACTTTCGGCGGGTGACATCGACCGTACGACGGCCATGTTTCAAGAAGACTGCTATTGGCGTGATCTCGTCACCTTCACCTGGAACATCAAGACGGTTGAAGGCCACGCAGAAGTGGCCGACATGTTGCGTCACCAGTTGGCTGCGACAAAGCCGTCAAACTGGCAGATTGCCGAAGGTGAAACTGCATCCGAGGACGGTGGCGTGACTACCGCCTGGATCAGCTTTGAGACAGCCGTCGCGCGGGGCTACGGTCTGATCCGGCTGAAGGATGGCAAGATCTGGACGCTTCTCACCTCGATGGTGGAATTGAAGGGGCATGAAGAGCCGATGGGCTTTGACCGCCCGCTGGGTGCAAAACATGGTGCGGACAAGCACCGCCCCTCATGGCTGGAAGAGCGCGAGGCCGAGGAGCGGGAGCTGGGCTACAGCAAGCAGCCCTATGTGCTGATCATCGGTGGCGGGCAGGGCGGCATCGCGCTGGGAGCACGGCTGCGGCAGTTGGGGGTGCCCACGATCATTGTCGAAAAGAACGCCCGGCCCGGCGACAGCTGGCGCAACCGCTACAAGTCGCTCTGTCTGCATGACCCGGTCTGGTACGACCATCTACCCTATTTGCCCTTCCCGCCGAACTGGCCGGTCTTCGCGCCAAAGGACAAGATCGGCGACTGGCTGGAAATGTACACGCGGATCATGGAGCTGAACTACTGGACCAAGACCAGCTGCAAGAGCGCCTCCTATGATGAGGCGACGAAGGAATGGACTGTAGTGGTTGACCGCGACGGGGCCGAGGTCACGCTGAAACCGAAACAGCTGGTGCTGGCCACCGGAATGTCGGCCAAGGCGAATATGCCGACCTATCCGGGAATGGAGCGGTTCAAGGGTGACCAGCATCATTCGTCAAAACACCCCGGTCCCGATGCCTACAAGGGCAAGCGGGCGGTGGTGATCGGATCAAACAACTCGGCCCATGATATTTGCGCGGCGCTTTGGGAAAACGACGTCGATGTCACCATGGTTCAGCGGTCTTCCACCCACATCGTGCGGTCAGACACGCTGATGGAGATCGGCCTGGGCGGCCTTTATTCTGAAAAGGCGGTACAGGGCGGCATGACGACCAACAAGGCCGACATGATCTTTGCCAGCCTGCCTTACCGCATCCTGCATGAGTTTCAGATCCCGCTATACAACCAGATGCGCGAAAAGGACGCCGACTTTTACACCGGACTGGAAAAGGCCGGGTTCTGGCTGGACTGGGGCGATGACGGCTCGGGCCTGTTCATGAAGTACCTGCGGCGTGGGTCCGGGTACTACATCGATGTGGGTGCCAGCCAGCTGATCATCGACGGCAAGATCAAGCTGGCGCACGGCAGCGTGCGCGAGATCACCGAAGATGCGGTGATGCTGGAAGATGGCACGGTGCTTCCCGCCGATGTGATCGTCTATGCCACGGGCTACGGCTCGATGAACGGCTGGGCGGCAGACCTGATCGGCAAGGATGTGGCCGACAAGGTGGGCAAATGCTGGGGGCTTGGATCGGACACGACCAAGGACCCCGGGCCATGGGTCGGCGAACAGCGCAACATGTGGAAACCGACGCAGCAGGAGGGTCTGTGGTTCCATGGCGGCAACCTGCATCAGTCACGCCACTATTCGCAGTTCCTGTCTCTGCAGCTTAAGGCGCGGATGGAGGGAATTGCCACCCCTGCATACGGCATCCCCGAAACGCATCTGCTAAGTTGACGGGATCAGGGCGTTTTGCGGTGGGGTGGTTCTTGCAGCCCTCAGTCGCCTGATCGCAGGCCAAGGCTTTCGGTGCCGTGTTGGATCATATGCAGGTCCGAATGACCCGTGGATGCAGGGCAGGGGGCAAGGCACACTGCATGCATCCGCTTTTTCCGGAAAAGGGGATGCCCGCGCCAGGCCAGATCTGATCAGTGCCGCAGCGATGCGGCCCGAAGTCCTGTCGTTTTCACCCCACAGTCGGAGAGTGCATTGGTCTGTTCACCACGTCCCGGCCCGGCAGTCCGATTGGACAGGGCAAGGGCAGGTTGATCGCAAGCGACGTGGTAAACGGAAATCCTGTGGAACAGGGGTGAATCCCATTGGTCCGCCTGCCTTCACCACGGGCGGTGGTTTTGCCAGCGTTCCCGGGTTCTGTCCGTGACCTGCGTTCGCGTCACAACTGCAAGGCGGCGGCATCCAGGCCGCGTTTTTCGGCGCTTTCCAGCACAGCAGAACGCACATCCTCATTACGCTTCAGAAGTTTGCGGAACCGGGCCTCATCCAGCACCAGAAGGGTGGTGTGGCTGATCGCCGTCGCCTGGGTGCGGCGGGTCTGGCGGCTAAGGAGTGACAGCTGACCAAACATCTCGCCCCGACCAAGGCGAAACTTCTGCCCCGCCGTTTCAATGTCCACCGCACCGGACGCGATGAAGCTGACCTCGCGCGGCAGCTCGCCCTTGCGCAGCAGCACATCGCCCGGCCGGACGTAGCGTGTGCGCAGCGCTGCAGCAAGTTGCCTGCGGCTTTCATCGTCCATTTCGCTGAACAGCGGAAACTGCCGCACCAGTTCGGTTTTCTGCACGGCAAGGTCAAGCGGCGGGCGAGTTTCGACGGTACGACGCTTGCCGGACAGTTCCTGTTTCAAGGTGGTGTGCAGCTCATTGCCGATAATGCCATCAGCCAGAAGAACATCATACTCACGCTCTTCCAGCCGCAGCGAGGTGCGGCGCAGGAAGCGGCGCTCGATTTCTTCGGCATAGCCGGGATATTGCAGGCGCAGGCCCTCAAGTGCCGCTTCAATGCTGGTTTCGCGGCGGCGCAGCAGTTCATGCAGCAGGTCAGCCACCCGACGGCCATGGATCCGGCGGATCTTGGTGTCGATATAGCCGTGCAGATCGCGCAGGATCAGCCGCAGGTTCAGAAGGATTTCAAACCGGTCGGCGGTCAGGCTGGCCAGCGGGCCAGACACCCGCAGACGGTTGTGCACCATATGGGCAAACCGGTATTCGCGCCCTTCGGCAAGGCTCAGGCGGCCCGCCGCGCGATATTCGTCGCGCCCTCCGGCCCGGGTGCGTTCGATCAGGCGGTCAGCGTCCGACAACATCTGTTCGGCAAGGCGGGTCGAGATCAGTTGTTCACGGAACGCCTCAAGGATCATGTCGCGTTCGCGCCCGGCAAGGGCCACCAGACCCAGCGTGATGCGGTCCCGGTCCGGGATATCGTCCGCCGCTTCGGCCTTTTGCATGGCGCTGTCAAGTCGAGCGGCAAAGCGCTTGGCCTCGGACCGGACGATGTCATGGGTCAGTTCATGGTTGCGGGCGGTTTCGGCCACCTCTTCACGCACGTTCTGCAGCGCCACGGCAATCACCTGGTTCGACAGCGCGCGGTCAAGCGGGGCCAGCTTGTCCAACCCCAGAAGCGAGATCACCCAGCGCAAGGTCGTGCCTTGCACCAGAAGCGTGAACAGCGTGAAGCCGGTGGCGATGATCCCGACTTCGCGCTTCACATCAGGCGGCACAAGCACGTTTTCCGAAACGGCCAGGGCCAGCGCAAGCGTGACGGCCCCGCGCAAGCCACCCCACAGGATCGCTACCCGATAGGGCCGGTCAACACGCGGAGAAAGGCGCATCACGGTCAATAGCGGAAGCACGAACCACAGCATGAACAACCGTGACGCCGTTGCTGCAACCACCACAACGGCGATCAACAGCAGATCATATAGCCGCACATCCGCCAGCAGGCGGGGCACAAGGAACGCCGCCAGCAGGAAGATCAGGGCCCCCGACCAATGCGCAAGCACATCCCAAACCTCGCGCAGGTTTGTCCAGTTGGTGGGCGACATGCGCCCTGGTCCAAGATAGTTCAGCGTCATCCCGGCCATCACCACCGCAATCACGCCCGACACCCCCAGAAGCTGATCGGCAAAAAGATATGCAGAGTAGGGCAGCGCCACGCTTAGCGACACCTGTGCCAGCGGATAGCGGCCCAGCCAGGACAGAACCGATAGACACAAACGTCCAAGGAACCACCCGGTCGCGATCCCGCCAAGGATCTGGATCGGAAATCCGACCAACCCTTCACGCAGGGTCGGGTTCGGGACGCCTTGCATGACAAAGGTCAGAAAGAAGCCGAACAGCGCGATGGCGGCAGCGTCGTTCAACAGACTTTCGCCTTCCACCAGACGGGAAAGGCGTTGCGGGGCAGCAATGCTGCGGAAGATCGACACCACCGCCGAAGGATCTGTCGTGGCCACAATCGACCCCAGCAGCAAACAGCCGACCAGCGGCAAGCCGGTAAAGGGCTGCAACGCAAGGCCGATGGCAAATGTCGCCACGATCACGGCCACCACCGCCATCACCAGGATCGGCACCCAGTCTTCTGCCATGCGCCGCAGATTAAGCCCGAGGGCCACCTGAAACACCAGGGTCGGCAGCAGAACATACAGAAAGACATTTGCCTTGATGCTCAGTTCGAACGTGTCGACGACAAAAGCCAGTTCGGGTGCCAGGTCGGTCGAAAGACCAGGGGTAAGTGCGGGCAACGTCGGAGTGCTTTGCCCCAGGTAAGTGCCCAGAGTGCCGATCAGCGTGCCCAGAATGGCCAGAACCACGGTATAGGGCAGGCGTGACCAGGCGGCCAAAGGCTCGCTCAGGCTGATGACAATGAACAGCGCGGCAACAATGCCGACAAGGGAAACCACATCCATGCCGCAACCGTCTACCGCATTGGCGGTAATCAAAGGGACATTCTTCAATAAGCCAGTCAGCTATCAGGCGCTTCGGTCATCGCGTCAACCGCAACGCGCAAAAATGACTGTCAGTGCAAGCCCATGTGACCTGATCTTCGCTCTCACGCGGCCTTTGGCGCGAAGTCAGACCGAGACGGCCGCACGCAAGGCTTCCTTCTCGAAACTCGGCTCCCGGCCCTGGGCTGCGACCGCCCCGCGCCTGAACACATAGACCTGATCGGCAAGGCCGTAGGCGAATTCGAAATACTGCTCGACCAGCACGATCGCCATGTCGCCCTTGGCTTTCAGATACTCCAGCACATGGCCGATCTGCTGGATGACGTTGGGCTGGATGCCTTCGGTCGGCTCATCCAGCAGCAGGACCCGTGGCTTCATGATCAGCGCGCGAGCGATGGCCAGTTGTTGCTGCTGGCCGCCTGACAAGTCACCGCCCCGACGATGCAGGAAGTCCTTCAGGATCGGGAACAGGGTGAACATCTCATCGGGGATCTGATGCTCGGACTTGGGCAAGACGGCAAAGGCAGTCTCAAGATTTTCGCGCACGGTCAGCAGGGGAAAGATCATCCGCCCTTGCGGCACGACCGACAGGCCGCGCCGGGCCATGTCTTGCGGGCGTGCGGCAGCCAGGGTTTCGCCGTCCAGCGTGATCGTCCCGCCAGACCGTGGATGCGTGCCCGACAGCGCCTTGAGGAATGAGGTCTTGCCCACCCCGTTCGGGCCAAGGATGCAAGTCACCTCACCCACCTTTGCGGCAAAGTCGATGCCGTGCAAGATCCGCGCACCACCGTAATGCAGGGTCAGGCCTTCGGTTTCCAGCATCATCCCCGCCCCAGATAAACGCTGATCACCTGCGGATCGCGTGTCACATGCTCAAGCGAGCCTTCGGCCAGCACCGACCCTTCATGCAGCACCGTCACCCGGCAATTCAGTCGGCGCACGAATTCCATGTCATGTTCCACCACCACCACCGCCCGCGTCTTGGCAAGGCTGACCAGAAGGGTCGTCGTCTGTTCCCGTTCGGCCGGGGTCATGCCGGCGGCGGGTTCGTCGACCAATAGCAGGCGGGGTTCCTGCGCCAGCAGCATGGCGATTTCCAGCCATTGCTTCTGGCCGTGCGAAAGCTCACCCGATTTGCGCTGCAACTGGTCGCCAAGGCCAACTTCCGTGGCAAGGGCTTGCACCCGGTCCAGGTCGGGCGCTTTCGGCGTCCAGAACAATACGCGCCACGGGCTGCGCGGCGCTTTCAGCGCCAGGATCAGGTTCGCCTCAACCGTCTGATCCTCAAACACCGTGGGGCGCTGGAACTTGCGACCGATGCCGGCTTGGGCGATCTTCGCCTCGTTCAACCCCAGGAGTGAGGTTGAGCGTTCGCCAAAGGTCACCGTGCCTGCGTCCGGTTTGGTCTTGCCGGTGACGATGTCCATGAACGTGGTCTTGCCCGCCCCATTCGGCCCGATGATGGCGCGCAATTCACCCGCGTCGATGCTGAACGACAGGTTGTTGATCGCGCGGTAGCCGTCAAACGTGACGGAAATGCCCGAGACTTCCAGAAGGGCGGTCATGGCTGCCCCTCTTGTTCCTGCAAGCTGCCGGCATCTGGCCCAAGCTGTGCGCCCTTGCGGTCAGGTGTGCCCACGCGCTGGAACCGGTCGAACAGCCCGCCGATGCCCTTGGGCGCGAAAAGGGTCACGGCCACGAAGGCCAGGCCAAGGATCACCAGCCACCAGTCGACCCAGTTCAGGCTGATCGGCCCCAGCGGGATGTCTGGCAAACGCCCCGAGGTGAAGAGTGACGACAGCAGCGACACGAAAGCCGCGCCAAGCACCGCGCCGTAAAGCCGCCCCCGCCCGCCGATGGCGACCCAGACCGCAAGGTAGATCGACGCAATCGGCGCAAGTTCCGCCGGGTTGATGATGCCCGCCTGCGGGTAGTACAGCACCCCGGCAAGGGCTGCGATCAGGGCGGTCAGGGTGAAGAGGAACAGCTTGTAAACTTCAACCGGATAGCCAAGGAACCGCACCCGCGCCTCATCATCGCGAATGGCGCGGATGACGGACCCGAACTTGCCCGAGACGATCCAGGCGAGTGTCAGGTAGCCAAGCCCGAGGGCTGCGGCCGATGCCCAGAAGAACCAGATCGACACCAGATCCTGTGACGTATCGCCAAGGCCGGGAAGGTTTTGCAGGCCCGAAAGCCCGTTGTTGCCGCGCAACCCGCTGTCGTTCTGGAACAGGTAAAGTGCCAGGGCCAGGGTCATCGCCTGCGTCAGGATCGAGAGATAGACGCCGGTCACGCGAGAGCGGAAGGCGAGCCAGCCGAAGACGAGGGCGAGGAGGCCGGGGACGGCCAGCGCGAGGATGAGTTGCAAGGGCAGGGAGTGGGCAAAGCTCCAGATGGTTGGCAAGTCCGACGATCCGACGACGCCGAAGATCTGGGTGGCGATGCCTTGCGATATTTCCTCGGGCGTGGCGGGCAGGCCGCCTTGCGACAGGGCAGTGACGACGATTTCCTCGGTCCGGGCATACATCAGCCACATGCCGATCATGTAGCCACCAAGGGCGAAGAAGACCATGTGGCCGAGGGAGAGGATGCCCGCATAGCCCCAGATCAGGTCCATCGCCAGGGCGACGAGGCAGAGGCACAGGGTCTTGCCAAGGGTCTTGACGAAGGAGGTTGAGAGGAAGCCGACGCCATAGCCTTCTGAGGCGATGGTCACGATGAGAGTGAAAAGGGCGAGGGCGGCGATGAAGATGAGTGCGGAGGGGTTCTGAGCGAAGAAGCTTTTGCGACCCTGTGCGGACCGGGGGCCAGCCCCCGGACCCCCGGGATATTTGGCGACAGAAAATGCCATGGGTCAATCTCCTGCCGCGCGGCCACGCAGGGCAATGATGCCGCGCGGTCGGAACTGGATGAAAAGAATGATGAAGAGGATCATGTAGGTTTGCGCGGCCAGGGTGTTGGAGGGGTTCAGGAACTCGATCACCTTCTGCAAGCTGCCGATCATCGTGGCCCCGGCAAGGGTGCCCCAGACATTGCCGACGCCGCCGACGACCACGGTCATGAAGGATTGGACGATGTAATCGGCCCCCATCTCGGACGTGACTTTTGCATAGAGGCCGATGGCGACCCCCGCGATGCCTGCGATGCCGGACCCAAGTCCGAAGGTCAGCATGTTGATCCGGTCGGGGTTGATGCCCATGCTTGCCGCCATGGCGGGGTTCTGAGTCACGGCGCGGACTTCGAGACCGAGGCGAGTGCGTTTCATCAGGTAGAGGAAGAAGGCGAGGAAGATCAGCGCGAGGACGAAGATCGCGATGCGGATGTAGCTGATGGACACCACATCGTTGAACTCCAACGCGCCGTCCAGCCAGCCCGGCGCCGTGAGGGGGCGGGCTTGCGTGCCGAAGACGTTCTTCAGGATCTGTTGCAGGGCGATAGAAATGCCGAAGGTGGCGAGGAGGGTTTCAAGCGGCCGTTTGTAGAGGTGGCGGATCACCAGACGCTCCATCGCCACGCCCGCGCCGAAGGTCACGGCGAAGGCGAGGGGGAGGGCGATCAGGATCGACAGCGTATAGTCGGGCACGAACAACTGCACCACAAAACCGGTGTACGCGCCCATCGTGATGAACTCACCATGCGCCATGTTGATCACGCCCATCACGCCAAAGGTGATGGCAAGGCCGATGGCGGCCAGGAAAAAGATCGCCGCCAGCGACAGGGCATCCAGCCCAAGGTCGGCGGCCTGCATCAGCGCAACCCTGGTGTCGATGCTGGACAAGGCGGCGCGGGCGGCTGAGGTGACGGTTGCGTCAGGCTCGACATAAACCTCGTGGAAGCTGTGGGCGGCAAGGGCGGCGCTCACCTCATCATCGGTGGCGGCGGTGGGGACGGTCCCGGCCACCTCCAGCGCGGTATAGGCGCGGTTGCGGGCGGATTGATCGTCCATCTCGGCCACCGGGATACCGGCTACCGTATCGCCCGCGATATTTGCCACCAGGGCCGCGCGCTGTTCCTCCAGCGTCAGGCGGACGGGGGCGAGGTTGGCCGCGACCAGCAGGTCATAGGCTTCGCCTTCGGTCAGGTCGGTGCCGGGGATCAGGGGGCGGGCGATATTTCCCGCAGGTTTGCCCAGGCTGGCGACGCGGGTGGTGGCAAGAAGCGGGTTGAGTGCTGCGCGCACGTCCAGCGACGTGTCAGAGCCAAGGCTTTGGATCGCGGCCACCCGCGCGGCGGGATCGCCGTCAAAGCGCAGGGTCAAAAAGCGCTCCAGCCGTTCCTTCTGCGCCTTGAGGACAGGGTCGGTTTCGCTGGCAATCGACGCACGCAGGGGTTCCAGCGCGGCAACCGTCGGGTCGCGGGCGATGGAGGTCAGGGCGGCGGCGCGGGTTGCGGGGTCAGGGTCCGACAAGGTGAACTGCACCAGCGCGGTGGCGATCAGGCCCCGGACCCCGGCGTTGGGTTTCAACTCGGTCACGTCGGCGTTTGGGGCGGTGCCGGCGGGGGTGCCGTCAAGGGCGGTCAGGGCGAAACCGTCGCCCTCGGCCGACGCGATGAACAGCGCCTGATCGGACTTGCGGATCACCAGTCTGCGGTCGCCCCAAGCGGTCAGGATGTCATCGGCCATCGCATCGCCACTGGCGGCAAGTGCCCTGATGACCGGGCCAATGGTCTGGCGCGATGGCTTTTCGATCAGCGCGCGGTTTTCGGCGATGATGGCGGCGGCGTCCTGCGCAAACGCCGATACCGGCAGAAGCCAGAGGACGGCCGCGACGAAAAGGGCGGTCAGGCGCATGGGACTTCCAGACGTTGGACGGTGGGGGTGCGGTCAGGAGAGGGGCGCTCCCCTCCCCCCCTTCGTGGGGGAGGGAGAGGGTAGGGGTGCTGCGTCAGGCGGGTCGCGTCAGGCGGTTGCCCCCCACCCCCATCCCACTCCCCAAGGGGGGGAGGGGAGGCGACAGAGGGCTGCCGTCAGCGCCCGTTCAGGCCGGGGTCAGTAGTTCGACTTCAACTGCACGCAGGTGGCGGTTTCAGTGTTGTACATGCCGCACTTCAGCTCTGCCCAGTCCGCCTCAAGCACGGCGGATTCCGGCAGGAAGTCAGTCCATGCGTCGCCCGCGACAGGTTCGGTCTGGCTGATGATGTCGAACTGACCGTCCGCCCGGATCTCACCGATCAGGACCGGCTTGGTCAGGTGGTGGTTCGGCAGCATCTTGGCCATTCCGCCGGTCAGGTTCGGGAATTCCTGCCCGATCATCGCGGCGGAAACCGCGTCAACCTCGGTCGTACCGGCGGCGGTGACCGCGTTCACCCACATGTTGAAGCCGATGTAATGCGCTTCCATCGGGTCGTTGGTGACGCGGGCATCGTCCTTGATGAAGGCCTTCCACGCCGCGATGAAGGCGGCGTTTTCCGGGGTGTCGGCCGACATGAAGTAGTTCCAGGCGGCCAGGTGACCGGCAAGGTTGGTGGTATCCAGACCCGAAAGCTCTTCTTCCCCGACCGAGAAGGCGACGACGGGCAGCGTGTCGGCGGTGACGCCGGCGGCGGCCAGTTCCTTGTAGAACCCGATGTTTGCATCGCCATTGATGGTGGAAATGACGCCGACCCTCTTGCCGTCAGCCCCAAGCGCCACCACGTCGCCCACGATCTTGGACCAGTCGCTGTGACCAAAGGGCGTGTAGTTGACGAAGATGTCTTCCTTCGGGATGCCCTTGGAAATCAGGTAGGCCTCAAGGATGTTGTTCGTGGTGCGCGGGTAGACATAGTCGGTGCCCAGCAGCGCGAACTTCTGCACGCCAAGCTCTTCCAGATAGTAGTCCACCGCCGGGATCGCCTGCTGGTTTGGTGCTGCACCGGTGTAGAACACGTTCTTGGACGATTCCTCGCCCTCGTACTGGACCGGGTAGAACAGGAGGCCGTTCAATTCCTCGATCACCGGCAGCACGGATTTGCGGCTGACGCTGGTCCAGCAGCCGAACATCACGTCAACGCTGGATACGGTCAGCAATTCGCGCGCCTTTTCGGCGAACAGCGGCCAGTCCGAGGCCGGATCGACAACGACCGCCTCAAGCTGCTTGCCCAGAACGCCGCCCTTGGCGTTCTGCGCCTCGATCAGCATCAGCATGGTGTCTTTCAGCGTGGTTTCCGAAATCGCCATAGTGCCCGACAGCGAATGCAGCACGCCGACCTTGATGGTTTCGGCCTGGGCAAAGGTGGCGCGTGGCAAAGACAGCGCGGCAATACCGGATGCCAAAAGTGTGCGTCTGGTCAGTTTCATTGATCGTCCCCCGTTGTGGCCCCCGGTGGTCCTTCACCTGTGGCGAAGGTCAACCACTGTCGGGGTGCGCGTTTCGTCTTTCGAGCCGCTTTTGGACCCTGAACCTTGGGCAGCCGCTGCCGTCTCGATCACCTGAGCAGGTCAGGCAGTCACAAGGGGGGCCACATTCGGGGCCGCGATCAATGCACACGGAACCCCGGCGGGCAGTGGCAGGCGCGTCAGGCCGAAATGCCCAATTCTTCGGCGGCATGTTGGTGCTGCAGCGCAGAAAAGCGGCAATGGGGAAAGGGGCGGCCTGTCACCTTTGCCCAAGGGGGATTCGATGGCCGTCAGTGTCAAAGGCCAAAGCGGCTGCATTTGCCGCCCGCAAAAGACCGGCGTCCCGGTGGCGTTTGCAGATTGGCTTTGACGATCCGCCCCGCCGCCCCACCTTGCAGGCTGCAAGGGAAAGGGCTGGTGCCGTGCATGACTGACGACAAGGCAGACAAGCGCAGCGCCCCGGTGCCCAGCGGCAGGGGGCTGCGGCTGATGCATATGGGCGGCATCGTGGCCGGGATCGCTGGCGGCGTGGTCGCCGGTGGCTTGCGGCAGATGGCGCAGGGGCAGCGGCCCGCCTTGCCGGACCTGTTGCTGACGCCGTCAAACGCGCTGCGGCTGACCAATGGATTGTCGCACATGCGCGGGGCGGCGCTGAAACTGGGACAGATGCTGTCGATGGACAGTGGGGTGATCCTGTCGCCGCAGCTGACATCCATCCTTGCCACCTTGCGCGATGACGCCCGCCCGATGCCGCCGCACCAGCTGCGCGACGTGCTGAACGCCGAATGGGGGCAGGGCTGGCTGGCGCGGTTTCGCAAGTTTGACGTGCGGCCCTTTGCAGCCGCGTCCATCGGCCAGGTGCACCGGGCCGAGACGAAGGACGGCCGTCACCTTGCGATCAAGGTGCAATATCCCGGCGTCCGCGCCAGCATTGACAGCGACGTGGACAACATCGCCGCCCTGATGCGCCTGCCGGGCCTTTTGCCCAAGGGAATGGACATTGCCCCCCTCCTGGCCGCCGCCAAGGCCCAGTTGCGCGATGAGGCCGACTATTCCGCCGAGGCCGCCCATCTGCGCCGCTTCGGCCAGTTGCTAAAGGGTTCGGCAGATTTCGCCCTGCCAGAAGTGCAGGATGACCTTTGCACCGGGCAGGTGCTGGCGATGAGTTACGTCGAAAGCCAGTCCATCGACACGCTGGAAACCGCGTCCCAAGCGGTGCGAGACCGTGCGGCGGCGGATCTGATCGACCTGGTGCTGAAAGAGCTTTTCACGTTCCACGCCATGCAGACCGATCCGAACCTTGCCAACTACCGGGTTAAACCTGCCACCGGGCGCATTGTGCTGCTGGATTTTGGCGCGGTGCGCGCGGTGGACCCTGCCACAAGCGCCACCTTCCGCGCACTTCTGAACGCAGCGCTGGACCGCGACGCCGCCGCCATTCGCGCGGCAATGCTGGCCATCGGATATTTCGGCCCCGACACCGCCCCGCATCATCAAGACCTGATCCAGCGGATGTTTGACACCGCGATGGACCCTTTGCGCGCAGATCGCCCGTTTGACTTTGGCCAGTCTGATCTGTTGGAGCGGTTGCGCGACATGGGCCTTGCCTTGGGAACCGAGCGTGACCTGATGCACGTCCCCCCTGCCGAGACGTTGTTTCTGCACCGCAAGATCGGCGGCATGTATCTGCTTGCCACCCGTCTGCGCGCCCGCGTGAACCTGCGGCAACTTGCCGAACGGTACCGCTGACGCCTGCCGCCGGACGGCTGACCCGTCACGCCTTGTCATCACCGGGATCAAGGTCAAACGCTTCATCCGGGTAGAACTTGGCCAGACGCACATCGGCGGATCTGGCGTGGCCCTCCATTCCTTCCATCCGGGAAATGCGGGCGGTGGCAACCGCCAACTCACGCGATGCAGCGCGGGTGGCGCGTTGCCAGGTCACCGTCTTCATGAACTTGTGGACCGAAAGCCCCCCGGTATAGCGCCCCGCACCCGAGGTGGGAAGCACATGGTTCGGGCCGGAACACTTGTCGCCAAAGGCCACCGTCGTTTCCTCACCCAGGAAAAGCGAGCCGTAGGACTGCAGCCGCTGCAGCCACCAATCCAGATCGGCGGCCTGCACATGCAGATGTTCAGGGGCGTAAGTGTCGGCGACGCGGGCCATGGCTTCGGCGCTGTCGCACAGCATCACCTCGGCATAGTCGGCCCAGGCGGCGCGGGCGCTGGCGGCGTTAGGCTCTGGCAAGGCGTCGATCAGGGTGGGGACCAGCGCCATCACCCGGAAGGCCAAGGCGCGGTCGGTGGTGACCAGCCACACCGGGGAATTATAGCCATGCTCGGCTTGGCCGACGAGGTCGGACGCCACAAGATCTGCGTCGGCGCTGGCGTCCGCAATCACCATGCTGTCGGTGGGGCCTGCGAACATGTCGATGCCGACCTGCCCGTAAAGGATGCGCTTGGCCTCGGCGACATACTGGTTGCCGGGGCCGACCAGAATGTCAGCCTTGGGAAGCCCGAACAGGCCGCCCGCCATCGCCGCCACGCCCTGTACACCGCCAAGGTTCAGGATCACATCGGCACCGCACAGGTCCATCGCAAAGATGATCGCGGGGGGGATGCCGATGCCCGGACGCGGCGGTGAACAGGCCGCGATATGTGGCACACCGGCGACCTTGGCGGTGGTGATCGTCATGATCGCCGAGGCGATGTGGCTGTAGCGCCCGCCCGGCACATAACACCCGGCCGACGACACCGGGATCTGCCGTTGCCCCGCGACCAGGCCCGGCAGGATCTCGATGTTGCAATCCAGGATCGTGTCGCGCTGGGCTTCGGCAAAGCGGCGGATGTTGCGGTGGGCAAAAAGAATGTCGCCCCGCACCTTTTCCGGCACCTGGGCCGCCGCTGCGGCCCGCGCCTCAGCCGACACGATGATGTCGCCATCCCATTTGTCCAGATCGCGCGCCAGACGGATGGCGGCTGCGTCACCGTCGCGGGCGATTTCGGCCAGCAGCGCCTCAACACTCGCGCGCACGTCGGTCTGGCCCGTCTCAGCCGTGCGGGTGGATTTCTTCAGGTATGTCATGGACATGGGATCAGCTCACATACGGCCCTTCCAGGGCACGACCTTGCGCTCGACAAAACGCATCAGCATATCGAAGGCATAGGCGATGATCGCGATCACGATGATGCCCATGATCACGGTTGAGGTTTGCAGGAATTGGCTGGCGGTCAGCACCATATAGCCAAGCCCCTTGGTGGCGGCGACCATCTCGGCCGCCACAAGCGTGGTCCAGCCAAAGCCGATGCCGATGCGCATCGCCGTCAGAATCTCGGGCAGGGCCGAGGGCAGGATGACATGACGCATCACCTGCCAGCGCGACGCGCCAAAGGAATAGGCGGCGTGGATCTGTTCGATCGCCGCCGATTTCACGCCCGACCGCGCGCCAAGGGCCACGGGGGCGAGGACTGACAGGAAGATGAGAAGAACCTTCGATGTCTCACCGATGCCGAACCAGATGATCATCAGGGGCAGGTAGGCCAGCGGCGGGATCGGGCGGTAAAACTCAAGCGGGGGGTCAAAGATGCCACGGGCAAAGGGGCTCATCCCCATGGCAAGACCAAGGGGGATGCCGACGGCGCAGGCAAGGATGAACGCGCCGAACACCCGCGCCGCCGAAACCCCGACATGTTCCAGAAACGGCGTGTTGGTGAAGCCTTCGTTCCAGACCTGAATGAACTTGGCCAGCACCGCCTGCGGCGATGGCAGGAACAGCGGTTTCACCCAGCCCATGAAGGTGAACAGCCACCAGACAAAGATGATGCCAAGGATTGACAGGACCGACAGCCACAGCGTGTCACCCTGTCCGGGGACGCCATACGTCTCACCCGGTCTGGTGGCGCTGGCCTTGCGCAGGGTGTTGACGCGCCCGGTCTTCTGGGGGCGCGCTTCGGGCTGGGATTGGTCAGTCATGCTGCGGCCTCTTCATCAGCGAAGATGATTTTCAGCACCTCTTCCCGCAAGGCAATGAACTCACGGCTGGCCTTCACTTCACGCGCGGGGGCACCGCCAAGGAACTGGCGTGAGAAGGGCAGATCGAACCGGTGGGTGATGCGTCCGGGGCGGGGGGACATCACGATCAGCTTGGTGCCCATGAACAACGCCTCTTCGACTGAATGGGTGATGAAGAACACGGACTTCGATGTGGTGTGCCAGATCCGAAGGATCAGCTCTTGCGCCTTTTCGCGGGTCAGCGCGTCCAAGGCACCCAGGGGTTCGTCCATCAACAGAACCTTGGGGTCACAGGTCAGCGCGCGGGCGATGCCGACGCGCTGCTGCATGCCGCCCGACAGGTTGTAGACGCGCGAGGTTTCAAAGTCGCCCAGACCCAGCAAGTTTATGAAACCACGGGCAATTTCGTAACGCTTGCCCTCAGCCACGCCTTGCAGTTTCAGCCCGAAGGCCACGTTGTCGATCACATTGAGCCAGGGCATCAGCGCGTGTTTTTGAAACACCACGGCCCGGTCCGCCCCCGGCCCCTGAACAAGGGCCCCGTCCAGCAATATCTCACCAGAGGAGGGCGACAGGAACCCTGCGATCAGGGACAGAAGCGTGGATTTGCCACAGCCCGACGCTCCAAGGGCCACGACGAAGTCATCCTTCACAATCTCAAGGTCGATCTGGCGCAGCGCCTCAACCGGGGGCCGTCCGTCGGCTGTCGGGTAGATCACCGACGCCTGGTTGATGCTCAGCCCCATACTCGTCTCCCCACCTTCGGGCGTTGTGGCCGAAAGCAGGAACCCCCGCTTTCGGCCCTTGTGCGCAACCTTACTTTGCCGCGTCGGCAATCGCGGTGGTGACGAAGGCGGAATAGTCATCAACCGCTGCGTCAATCCGGCCCGCCTTGACCAGGAAATCTGCGGTGGTCTTCATGTTGGTTGCAGCCCCGCCCAGCCATGCGGGGGCAAGCTGGTCGGCCAAGGGGATGAAGGTAAAGCCTTTCAGGATGTTCGGCACCTGGTCGGGGGCGGCACCGGTCATCTCGGCGATCTTTTTCACCGGGTCACTGTCGGGCGTCCAGGCGGCGGGATCGGCCAAATAGGCCATGTTCGCCTCGTTCATCGTCTTGGCGAAGGCAACCATCGCGTCGGCATTGGCGGCGGCAAATTCGGTATTCACCACCCAGCCGTCAAAGGTGGGAAAGCCCCAGGCGGCGGTCTGGTCGGCGCCGAGGATGAAAGTGCCGGTCTGCAGGATCTGGTTCTGCACCGGCTCCCAGATGAAGGCCGCGTCGACCTGACCGGAATCCCAGGCCGCAGCGATCTGGTCGGCGGGCAGGTTCATGATCGTGACATCGGTCTCAGCAATCCCCGCATGGCTAAGTGCGCCCATCAGCGAGTAGTGCGCGGTTGATCCCACTGGAACGGCAATGCGCTTGCCGGTCAGATCTTCGACCTTCGTGATGCCCGCATCGGCCTTGGCGATCAGGCTTTCGGCGGTGCCAAGGCCCTGGGCGATCATGAACAGCTGAATCTCAAGCCCCTGGCTGGTGCCGATCGACAGGGGGGAGGACCCAAGCTCGGCCACCTGAACGTCGCCCGATGCCATGGCGGCGATGACCTCGGTGCCCGACCCGAACTGACGCCATTCGATGGTCCAGCCGGTGGCGGCGTCAAACTTGCCTTCCGCGCGGGCGACCTGCATCGGGGTGGGGCTGCCGAAATGGCCGATGATGACGTTTTCGGCCAGGGCGGAGCCGGCGGTCAGGGCCAGGGTGGCGGCCCCGATCAGCAGCTTTTTCAAGGTTGAGGTCATGGTGTTGTCTCCTTGTTGGGTTGGGTTGGTCGCGCATTTGCGCTGTTGGTGGGCGGATCAGCGTCCGCCTTGTTGATATTGATGCTGTCTGACGTGGCAAAGGCAATGATTCCACCGACCAGCACATCCATCGTGTCAAAGGCGGTGACCGCCGGGGCGACGGCGTCGCTGATCAGCGAAAATTCTGTGCAGGCAATCATTTGCACCAGTGCGCCCCGCGAGTGCAGGTCGGCAGACGCGGCAGCCAGCGCGGCGCGGGCGGCAGGGGTGGCACCCTTGGCCTTGATCAGCCGGATATTGGCAAGCATCGCGCCGTCATCCTGCGCATAGGCGGCGGTCAGGCCCGCACCAGCAAAGGCCCGGTCGAATAGCCCGATCTTGCGCACCGCGGGTGAGGCAAGGATGCCGACCGTCCCGCCAGCGCCCACCAATCTTGCTGCATGGGCCACCGATAGCGCCACCATGTCGATCAGCGGGATCGTCGCAGCACCCCGTATGGCCGGGGCATAGTGATGCGCGGTGTTGCAGGGCATCGCCAGCGCCTCGGCCCCTGCGGCTTGCAAGCGGCTGCCCATCGCCGCCAGCACCGGGCCGGGGTCATCACCGGTGCCGTCGATCAGATGGCGAATGCGCGATGGCACCTGCGGGTTCTGGTCCACGATCAGCGGCACATGATCGGCATCATCCGCCGCCGGGGTGGCCGCGATGATTCGCTGCATCAACAGCACCGTCGCCTCGGGCCCCATGCCGCCAAGGATGCCGATCCGCCTCATGCGATGGCCTTGTGCTGGCAGTGGTCGGGGGCGCGGGTCATGGCCTAGTCAGCCGTCTGCCGCGCGGGCGTGTCGGCAAGGACCTGATCATAGCCGAACAGCGCCGCCGATCCGCCGGTGTGGAGAAAGACCACCCGCTCACCCTTTTTGAAGCGGCCCTTGCGGCAATAGTCGATCAGGCCCGCCGCCCCTTTGCCAGAATAGACCGGATCCAGCAGGATGCCTTCCAGTTCGGCAAACATGCGGATCGCCTCAAGCGTATCTTCGCGCGGAACACCGTAGCCCGCACCAACATAGTTGGTATCGGCCACCACGTCGCTGCGCTGCACCACGCCGGGGCAGCCCAGCTTTTCCGCCGTCTTGACCGCCAGGTTGAACACGTTTTCCTCTTGCTTGGCCTGCGGCGCGCGGACGCCGAAGCCCAACAGCGGGATGCCCGCGTTCAGCGCCTTCAGTCCGACGATCAGCCCGGCCTGCGTGCCCGCAGACCCGGTGGCGGTCACCAGATGGTCAATCACCAGCGCCCGGTCATTCGCTTGACCCAGAAGCTCAAACGCGCAGTTGACGTAGCCAAGCGCCCCGGTCGGATTCGACCCACCGCCCGGGATGACATAGACCTTGCGCCCCTGCGCCCGCAGGTCGGCGGCAACGCCCTCCATCTCGGCCTGCATGTCCACGCCACCGGGGCGCTTTTCGGTGACAGCACCGTGCAGATGATCCAACAGCACGTTGCCGTTTGCGTTGTAGTTGTGATTGTTCGACCCGGTCCGGTCTTCCAGCAGGATATGGCAGGCCATGCCCAGCTTAGCGGCAAAGGCGGCGGTCTGGCGGGCGTGGTTTGACTGCGTGGCCCCTTGGGTCATCACCATGTCCGCGCCCATGGCCTGCGCTTCGGCCATCAGAAACTCCAGCTTGCGGGTCTTGTTGCCGCCGGTGGAAAGCCCGGTGCAATCATCGCGCTTGATCCAGATTTCCGGCCCGCCAAGTTCATGGGACAGGCGATCAAGACGCTCAAGCGGTGTCGGCAAATGCGCCAGGAAGACCCGTGGAAACCGAGAGAGATGCATGGCGACGTCCTTCTGAAACTTGCGCAAGTCAACCGTTACAGCAAGAGATGCGCCGTGCAATTTCGAAATACTCCACTTATCATGCGCAGTATGCATGTTAGGAGGGCGTGATGCGTCTGGAATGGCTGGAAGATGTGCTGGCGGTTGCCGAAACCGGGTCATTCCAGGAGGCGGCAGATCGCAGACGGCTGACACAGTCGGCCTTTTCAAGACGTATCCAGCACATTGAACAGCAGATCGGTGTCGCGCTTTTCGACCGAAGCCGCAAACCGGTGCAGCTGCTTCCGACCACGGCAGATCAGCGCGACCAGATTGCCAAACTCGCGAACGATCTGCGCCAGCTGGTCCTCGATCTGAGGCGCGGCGAAAGGATGGCGGCAAACCGGATCGCCATTGCCAGCCAGCATGCGCTGACCACCTCGCTGACACCCTTGATCGTGCGGGCGATCCACGCGCGTGATCAGGCGACGCATATCCGGCTGCGGTCCGCCAATCTTGACGAATGTTTTGCCCTGCTCTTGTCGCGCCAAGTTGACATTGCCCTCGTCTATCGCCTGCCCGGCGAAGACCACCCGATCAGCCAGTCGTTCGTTGAAACGGTGAACATCGGAACCGACCATCTGGTTCCGGTATTCGCAGCATCCGAAACCATGGACCTGAACGCACAGTTTGCGGCGGGCGCACTGCCCTACATCTCATTCCCGCCCGAGGTGTTCCTGGGGCGCGTGCTTGACAGTGTGATCCTGCCCCGCCTGCACCACCTGACGCGGGGCGTGCCAAGGGCCGAAACAGCTCTTACCCTGGCCGCTCTGGAACTGGCGGCGGTCGGTGTTGGGGTCGCATGGGTGCCGATTTCGCTTGCAGCGCGGCGCATTGCGGACGGAAGCCTGGTTGATCTTTCGTCAACCCTGCCATCCTGCCCGCTGGAGGTGACATCGGTCCGGCTGTTCGGCAATCCCTGGCCCATCGCAGATTTCGTCTGGTCAGAGATACTTGCCACCGGCGCGTGACGGGTGGTGACCGGGGACACGGGGTCACACAGGGCAGGCATGGTAAATTGGTCTGACGATCGACGGGATGTTGAAGCCGCCTGGCCGGTTCCGCATGTTACATCAGATTGGAGGGGTGTATCCGATCACCTCGGCAATTTTCCGACCAATCTCTGTTTCATAACCCAGTGCGGCCTTCTTGCGGTGAATCTCCAGCGCACGTTCCTGAAGGTCACGGACGATTGGATCAGCCTTAATGAAATCGAAAAGCTGTCTGAACCCCGGCGGTTCATTCGGGATCTCATTCTGGACCGCTGGCTTTAAATTCCGGCTGTTCCAGTAGGCCAGGGTGTTTGCCAAAGCAGCATCATTGATTCCCAAGCGTGTGGCACTTGACGCATTGCCGCGCTGTGCCTTTACCATGAAGCTTTCGGCGGTCCGGATGCTATAGTGATTGACCAATGCAAGGTGCCGTGGCCCTGACATGCGTATCGAGGATACGCGCCGGTCAGTGAAATCAGGTCCAAACTCAACCCCAGCCCCATTGATCCAGCGTTTTCCTGTCTGCGAGAACCCCTTGATCATGGGCCTGTGGTTGCGGTGAAAACCGCCCTCCAACCGACTTCGCGCCAAAGACTTCACGGCGCAGACGACATATGCACTACTGTCCGGGCGGTCTTCATTTGGCCAGCCCGCCTGGGTAAATCGTAACAGAACCTGACCATCGTCGATGAAACGCTTGTCTTCGGCATTTCTGCCTCTGACCGAAAAGCTTGCCACTTCGAATTCCGGTGCCACTTTGAAGAAGGACGCAAGGTCATGCTCGCCAGTATAGACTTCAAGAAACTCATCAAGATCAATCATCATCAAATAGTCACTGGCCTTGCACTGTCCGAAAAGGCCTGTCAGCCGAAGTGCGCTGATCTGAATTTGGCCCACCTGCGGAAACATCGCCCCCGGGTGAGGGCGATGCCGGACAATGCCCAGATCATCCAGCCGATCCAGAATACTGTCTGAAAGATCGTCGCAAAAATTCGAGAACACGATGATCTCACGAAAACCAAGGGCGTAGTGGTAGGCCGCCCATTCCACGAGATAAGGTGCCTCGTTGCGCGCTATGGCGCTGAGCAGGCACTTGTGTGGACCTGCGTTGGCTAACGCGTTTGAAATATCAGACAGAGCAGGGTGGGGGGACGTCCATCGGTACATGTGTCGTCACTCCCGGCTGTCGGCTTGGAAAATCGCGCCGATACAAGAAAACCTGCGGTATGGCCTGACAGTTGCCGCAAAGATCCATGCTTTCCGGCGATCCATAGCGTTCTCTGCAAGGGTCATCAAGTCATCCGCGCCTTGCGTTGCCACCTTGTGATGAAGGGACCGGGGCAATCGTGGAGACCGGGCTGAAAGATCTGGCGGCAGCACTGGTTCTGGGCATGTTCACAACGGCGCCGTCGTAAAGGTTGGGCGTCTCAAGACAAGCCTTGGCATATGGAAAGGATGGTGCAGACGAGTGCATGATCCGCCCTTTGCACGACTGTGCGCCGCCACGACCGTGCTTTCCGTCATTGGGACCGTAGTCGCCGGAACCAATCGGCTGGGGTTGCAGCTTTTCCGGCCATGGTGGGGGAACAGGCGTTTGGCGTAGGGCGGTTAGTGAGTGCGTAACCGTAGGGTGGCCAAATCGAACGCGGGCAACGCCCGGCGTGGGTCATGACCTTCGCCTATTCGGCGGACGGCGCATGAAAATCTTGTTATTCTGCACCGCAAAATGACAAAAAAGTATCACTGCGGGTTTTGTGAAGTGGTAGCGACCTGGATTCTTTAAGGCTTCGTTTCCCCTGTGGCGCGGCAAACCGATACTGCCCGCCAGCGCAACGGGAGATGCGGACCGGGAGGAGGCAGCAATGAAACCCGACCTTGAGGTCGTCCAGATCGGCCACGGCCAGTCCTTCAAGGCCTGGGAGCATGGCTGTCCATTCCACACGGTCCGGTGGCATTTTCACCCGGAGATGGCGACGAACAGCGGTTCGAACAGTCGTCCGAAAACAGCACGCCCCGACTGCCCAACTGAAACAGGTCGACAAAACTGCCAGTGTCGGGGAAAAGCTCGGCAGTCTTGCCCAGCAGGTCTTCGGGGAACTGCACAACCCGGCTGCGCAGGGGGATGGTCGTGCCGTCCGGCACATGGGAAATCCAATTGTGCGGCAGGTTCAACTTGGTTCTGGCGGAGGGCGCGAAGGTCATCGTGCTTGACCCGGTGGATTCCTCTGCCGCCGCAGCACTGGTCGCGCTGGCGCAGTCGCAGGGCGTGAAGGTCATCGCCTACGATCGCCCGATCCCCGGAACCCCGGCGGATTACCATGTGTCCTTCGACAACAAAGGCATCGGCCAGGCCATCGCGCAGTCGCTGGTTGATCATCTGAAGGCCAGCGGCGTACCGGATGGCGCGGGCGTCCTGCAGACGAACGGCTCGCCCACTGACGCAGCGGCCGGGTTGATCCGGGACGGGATTGATGCGGCGCTTGACGCTTCGGGCTATGTGACACTGGCCGAATTCGATACGCTTGACTGGGCCCCGCCGGAAGCCCAGCCGTGGGCAGCGGGCCAGTTCACCCGCTTTGGCGCGGAAATCGTCGGCGTGGTTGCGGCGAACGACGGCACCGGTGGTGGCGCTGTCGCCGCGTTCAAGGCGGCGGGCGTTGACCCGGTTCCGCCGGTAACCGGCAACGACGCGACGATTGCGGCGCTGCAGCTGATCATCTCGGGGGACCAGTAAAACACCATCTCCAAGTCTTCGGAAATCGTGGCGGCAGCAGCAGCGAACGTTGCCGTGGCCTTCTTGAAAGGCGAAACACCGGCGGCAAAGACAACACTTTACGACACCCCGTCCGAGTTGTTCGTTCCGGCAGTCGTCACGGCCGAGAACATCAAGGCCGAAATCTTCGACAAGGGCATCAACACCGCCGGCGAAGTCTGCACCGGCGAATATGCCGAGGGCTGCAAGGCCTTGGGGATCACCCAGTCGGCCTGACATCTGGCCCGGTCCCTTTCGGGTGCGGGCCGCAGCCAGTGGCGGAGGGCTGAACATGCAGGCGCGGGAACAACTGCCCGCAAAGGGGGAACGCATCCTATCGCTGCGCAGCATATCGAAGAAGTTCGGAGCAGTTTCGGCGTTGATGGACATTGATCTGGATGTCCACGCGGGCGAAGTGGTGGCGTTGGTCGGCGACAACGGCGCGGGCAAGTCGACGCTGGTCAAGGTGTTGGCGGACGTGCATCTGCCAACCGCCGGAACCATTGAATACATGGGTCGGCAGGTCACCTTGAAAGCCCGGCGACGGCACTGGAAATGGGCATTGCCACGGTGTTTCAGGACCTGTCCCTGTGTGAAAGCCTTGACGTGGTGGCGAACCTGTTTCTTGGGCATGAGCAGTCGCCATGGCGGCTTGACGAGGTGTAGATGGAAGTCCGCGCCTGGACCCTGCTTAAAGAGCTTGCGGCGCGTATCCCTTCGGTGCGCGAGCCGGTTGCATCCCTGTCCGGCGGGCAGCGTCAGACCGTGGCCATCGCGCGATCCCTGCTTCCGGACCCCCGCATCATCATGCTGGACGAAGCGACTGCGGCCCTTGGCGTTGCACAGACTGCCGAGGTGCTGAACCTGATCGAGAGGGTGCGCGACCGCGGCCTTGGCGCCAGCATCATCAGCCACAACATTGAAGACGTCCGCGCCGTGGCCGACCACATAGTGGTGCTGCGCCTGGGCAGGAACAACGGTGTCTTCACCTCCGACACATCGCATCAGGATCTGGTCGCGGCAATCACCGGGGCGGCGGAAAACTCGGTTTCACGTCGTCAGGGGCGGCTTGCCGCAGAAGCAGAAGGGGCAACCGTATGAGCGGGAATGACAAGCCGAAACTGGACCGCGCCGACGCGCGCGTGCGTCACGACGACAGCCTGATGGGTGCGATGCGCGAGTTTCTTGACCGGCTGAGGTCGGGCGATCTGGGGATGCTGCCTGTTATCATCGGTCTGGTGCTGATCTCCGTCGTCTTTTCGGCGCTGAACCCGATCTTTCTGGCCTCGAACAATCTGGTGAACCTTCTGTTCGATTGCGCCACGGTCGGGGTGATCTCGCCTGGCATCGTCTGCGTGTTGATGCTGGGCGAAATCGATCTGTCCGTCGGATCAATGAGCCGCCTTGCCTCGGCGATGATCGGGGTGCTGTGTGTCAATGCGGGGGTGGCGCTGCCGCTGGTAATTCTGGCGGCGCTGGCCTGCGGCGCGGTCTATGCAACGCTTTACTGCCGTGTGGGCATACCAAGCTTTGTCTCGACCCTGTCAGGGTTGCTTGCGATCCTCGGGCTGCAGCTTTACATTCTGGGGCCGACGGGGTCGATCAACCTGCCCTTCGCGTCACCCCTTGTCGGGTTCGGGCAGCTTTGGATTCTGCCGTCATGGCTGTCTTACCTGCTGGGGCTGTTGCCCGGTTCGGTGATGGTCTGGGTCGGGTTGTCGGTGATGCGGCAGCGCAACGCGGCGGGGTTGTTGTCGCAGCCGCTGGGCCGACTGGTCCTGAAGGCGGCGGCGCTGCCCTTGGCGCTGAAAGCGGCGATTTATTACCTGCAGCTTGGCGGGGGGTCCCGTTGACGTTCGCGCTGTTCGCCCTTCTGGCGGTCATCCTGAACTATGGCCTGATACGCACGCAATGGGGTCGGTCGATGTTCGCCGTCGGCGGCAACCAGGAGGCGGCGCGGCGGTCGGGCATCAACGTGCGCCGGATCTATCTGTCAGCCTTAATGCTGTGTTCGACCCTTGCGGCCCTGGGTGGCATCCTGTCCGCCTCGCGCCTTGCGTCGTCAAGCCAGCAGGCGGGGACGGGGGATGTGAACCTGAACGCGATTGCCGCAGCGGTGATCGGGGGGACAAGCCTGTTCGGTGGGCGCGGGTCAGCTTGGTCGGCTGTTCTGCGGATCATCGTGATCCAGGCGATTTCGAATGGGCTGACGCTCCTGAACCTGTCGTCATCGCTGCGCTACAAGCCAAAAGCCGTGATCGACTGGGGCACGCCCCAAGTGGCGGACACCAGCCGCTCCAGCATCGGAAAGCTGTCTTCAAAGGAAAATATCTCGGTTCCGTCAACGGTTTAGAACCGCGCAATGCCGCGATAGGTCAACAA
>JANPJU010000084.1:0-16891 GCA_031425675.1 Paracoccaceae bacterium
CTTGGCGCGCAATTGCACCGGATCGACGCGACGGTCATAGATGTCCTCACCCTCCAGCCGGATGCTGCCCGTCACCCGGCACGAGGCGACGGTGTCGTTCATCCGGTTCAGACAGCGCAGGAAGGTGGATTTCCCGCAGCCTGACGGGCCGATGAAGGCGGTGACGGCCTTGTCGAGGATGGTCACATCCACATCCTTCAGCGCGTGGTTCGTGCCGTAATGCACCTGAACCCCCCGCGCCTCGATCTTGGCGGATGCGGTGGCGCTGTCTTGATCCGCCCTGCGCATGTCGTCCATTCGCCCGCTCCGTCCTTGGCTTGTCGATGGTAAGGCTACCCTATGGTTGCGCATAGGCCCCGTCAGTGACGACTGTGCGTAAATTTTGTAACAGCGCCATGACACACCGCCGCGCAGGGATCGCGCCTCGGGTTAGCTGCGCGCCAAAAGTGCCTCGATCTCGGCCCGCGCGGGCATGGCCGGGGCGGTGCCTGGTCGGGTCACCGAAATGCCCGCCGTCGCGCAACCAAAGCGCACCGCGTCAACAACATCGCGCCCCTCACTGAGAGCAACCGCAAAGCCGCCGTTGAACGCATCGCCCGCGCCCGTGGTTTCTACCACCGGTCCCGCGCTGATCACCGGCACATGCACGGACCTTTTCCGGTCGCGGTACAGCGCCCCGTTGCCGCCCAGCGTGATGACCACCGCACCCACCCCCTTGGCCAGCAGGGCATCCGCCGCGCGTTCCGCCTCGGCAACGCTGGTCACCGCCAGCCCGGTCAGCGCCTCGGCCTCGGACTCGTTCGGCGTCACAAAATCGCACAAGGCCAGCATCGCATCATCCAGCGGCGCCGCCGGGGCCGGGTTCAGGATCGTCACGACCCCCGCCGCCCGTGCAATCTCCAGCGCAGCCCGCGCAGCCGGGATCGGCTGCTCCAGCTGGGTGACGAACACTGACGCGCCCTCGATCAACCCGCGCCGCGCCTCGACATCAAGGGCGGAGACGCGCCCCGCAGCACCCGGTGCCACGATGATCGCGTTGTTGCCCGTTGCTTCCTCCAGAAAGATAAAAGCCGCCCCGGTATAGCTGTCCGGGTCTTCCGTCACCTCGGGTTGCACCCCCGCCGCAGCCCAGGTGGACCGGGCGATCTGCGCAAAATCATCGCGGCCAAGCCGGGTGATGAAATGCGTCCGCCCTGCGGTGCCCGCCTGCGCCATCGCCGCCGCCACGGATTGGTTCGACCCCTTGCCCCCGGGCCCCAGGACAAACGTCCGGCCCAGGATCGTTTCGCCCATCTTCGGCATCCGTTCGGCGCGATAGGCGGTATCGGCCACAAAAATCCCAAGGATCACAACAGGTTTCAATGCCCTACTCCTCTGGCGGGATCACGCCCTTGCGCAACATGAAACAGCCGTAGAACCGCCGCTCACCAGTCTGGATCACGGCATAGGATTTCCGCGCCATGTCATAAAAGGCATAGCGCTCGATCCGGACCATCTTGCGCGGTTTGCCTTCGGCGCGGTCGATCTCGGCTTGCACTGCCTTTTGTACCGGCGGAATTTCCTTGGGCTTGCCCACGACTTCCATCCTTCCGGCGAAGTCGTCGACGAACGTATCCAGCGGCAGCACCGACAGGATGGCATTCATAGCCTCACCACAGGTTAGGTTCTCCATTCGCAACAGCTTGCCCGTGACCGTTGCCCGCGCCACCGAATCCGCCGGGAAGTTCGTGTCGCAGACGATCAGCACATCGCCATGCCCCATCGCCCGCAAGCATGCCAGAACTTCGGCGTTCAGCCGGTTGTCGATACCTTTGAGCATTTCAGACCCTCCCAAAGCCCTTTCATTCTGGCGCAAATATCCCGGGGGTGTGGGGGGCTGGCCCCCGCTCCGCCAGAGATCACGAAAGCCGCACCCCCGAAGACTGATCGAACAGATGCACAGATCCTGCTTCGGGTGCAAAGGTCAAAGCGTCGCCCGGCCGGTACGCCACGCGGTCGCGGAACATCGCGACCACCTCTCGCTCCCCCACCCGCAGGACGACATGGGTTTCCGATCCCGTTGGCTCCACTACCGCTACCGTGCCGGAAATCCCCTCAGCCGCCACCGTCAGATGCTCTGGCCGCACGCCGTAAGTCACCGCGCGGCCCTCGGCCACGTCCAGCCCAGGCGGCATCGGCAAGCGGGTGCCGTCCTCCAGTTCGACCGCGCCGCGCTTTACCTCGCCCGGAGCCATGTTCATTGCCGGGCTGCCGATGAATCCTGCGACAAAGGTATTGGCGGGGCGATCATACAACTCAAGCGGCCCGCCGACCTGTTCGATCCGGCCGCCCTGCATGACCACGATCTTGTCGGCCATCGTCATCGCTTCGATCTGGTCATGGGTGACGTAGACCGTGGTGGTTTTCAGCCGCAAATGCAGTTCGCGGATTTCGGTGCGCATCTGGACGCGCAGCTTCGCGTCAAGGTTCGACAACGGCTCATCGAACAAAAACACCTGCGGATCGCGCACGATGGCCCGGCCCATCGCCACGCGCTGGCGCTGCCCGCCAGAAAGGGCGCGGGGAAAGCGGTCAAGGTAGGGTGTCAGTCCCAGGATCTCGGCGGCGCGCTTGACCTTTTCGGCGATGGCGGCCTTGTCCATGCCACGCATCTTCAGCGCAAAACCCATGTTCGCGCCCACCGTCTTGTGCGGGTACAAGGCATAGTTCTGGAACACCATCGCAATGTCCCGCTCGGACGGGGGCAGGTTGTTCACCCGCCTCTCACCGATCCGGATATCGCCGCTGGTGATCTCTTCCAGCCCAGCGATCATCCGCAAAAGCGTGGACTTGCCACAGCCCGAAGGCCCGACCAGCACGACGAACTCCCCGTCCGCAATATCAAGGTCAAGGCCGTGGACGACCTGCACCCCGCCGTAGAACTTCTTCAGATCGCGGATCGTGACCTTGGCCATCGGCCCGTCCCCCCTTCGCAGTTGCACCTCCAAGGCTAGCCGCCGAGTGCAGGCCTGTCCACCGGCTGATCATACTAACATGTTAGAATCTTGACAGGCCCTGCGCCCCTTGCCAAGCTGCACCTCAAGGATGGTTACGGCTGGGGAGGGGAGGCCCCAGGTTCCTGCTTGCCTGCAAGGCCGTCGGCACGGACATGGCCGGCAAGCCCAGAGTTCCGACAAGACCAGAGTTCCGACAAGACCAACAAAACACTTAAAATGGGTCACGTCCGCGCGCTGCCGCGCCGGGAAGATCAGGCCCGCCAACTGGGAGGATGAGACGTGAAAGTAGGCATTTACAATACGTTGATGGGTGCGCAGCTTAGTCGCCGCCGCATGCTGCAAGGCGCCACCGCGCTTTCGGCGATGGCCTTGGTGCCAGCATCAATGAAACCCGCGCTGGCCGAAGCCCACGGCAACGTCCGCGCCGAGATCCTGAAGATCCCCGGTGTCGGCATGGGGTCGCCCACCGACGCCGACTGGCAGAAGGTCGGTGAGATGTGCCTTGGCGCGACCAAGGCCAGCGTCACGGAAGGCGAATTCGCCGGGATCGAGCTGACGTTCATGGGTCTGAACAACCAGAACCTGCACAACTTCCTGTTCCGCGGCTTCCTCAAGCCGTGGGAGGCCTATACCGGCGCCAAGATCAACTGGATCGACCTGGCGCAGGCAGATTACAACTCGCGCCTCCAGCAATCCATCGCCACCGGCACGGTTGATTTCGACATCATCGAAATGGGCGCACCGTTTGAAGGCGACACCGCCGGCAAGGGCCTGCTGGACGAGATGCCCGAGTGGGTGAAAACCCAGATAGAGGCGGATGATCTGGTCGGCTACCTCCAGCCCCCCGTCGGCACCTGGGACGGCAAGTCTTACCGTATCACCATCGACGGCGACTGCCACACCTTCGCCTACCGCAAGGATTACTTCGGCGAAGGCGCGATTGGCGGGCCTGAGGTTCCGAAGACCTGGCAGGACGTCAATGCCGTGTCCAAGGCCCTGATCGGCCAGACCGACCCGCTGACCGGCCTGCCCGCGCATGGCTTTCTTGACCCGCTGAAAGGCTGGGGCGGGTTCGGGATGTACTTCATCGCCAACCGCGCAACCGCTTACGTCAAGCACCCGGATGATCCGGCATGGCTGTTTGACCCGGACACGATGAAGCCCCGCGTCAACAACCCCGGTTGGGTGCAGGCCATTCAGGACGTGATGGACCTGATCGCGGCAGGCGCTTACCCTGCCGACCAGATCAATGCCGACCCCGGCACCACGGCTTTCAGCCAGTTCCTTGCGGGGACCGGTTCGATGCTGATGTGGTGGGGCGACGTCGGCTCCTCGGCGCGCACTTCCGACACCTCGGTCGTCGGTGACGTCGCGGGCTTCGGGATCAACCCCGGCTCCACCCGCCGCTACAACTCCGCCGCCGGCGCGTGGGAGGAAACCGCGAACGAAGCCCCGCTCATGGCCTACATCGGCTGGGGCATCTACGTCACCAACCGCGTTTCGGGCGATGAGGCCAAACGCAAGGCCGCCTGGTCCGCCGCTGCCCACCTTGGCGGCAAGGACCTGTCGCTGTGGACGGCGGCCTACCCGTCCGGCTTCCAGCCCTACCGCAACTCGCACTTCCAGATCGACGAGTGGGAAACGGCAGGCTACGACCGCGCCTATATCGAGGATTATCTCTCCTCGAACGCCGACAGTTACAACCACCCCAACGCGGCGATCGAGCCGCGCATCCCCGGCATCTTCCAATACTATTCGGTGGCCGAGGATGAACTGTCCAAAGGCTTCGCCGGTCAGTACGCCAGCGCCCAGGAAACCGCCGACGCCATCGCCGCCGCTTGGGAAAAGATCACCGACCAGATCGGCCGCGACAGCCAGATAGCCCTTTACAAGGCGTCTTTGGGAATCTGACCGACACGGGGGGCGACAAATGCCCCCCGGAGGACACCCGCGCGCCCGGCCGGTCCGGGCGCGCAGATTAACCTTCCACGGGCAGTGATCGGTGAGCAGCAACCTTCTTCACGTCGTCACCTCGGATGACATCACGCCGGGCCGCGTCCGGGCGGGCAAGCTGATGATCTGGGGCACGTCGGTGCTGATGGCACTTGTGGCGCTGGCGCAGCTGGGCCAGACGCTCGGCTGGTGGGAGGCTGGCTTTACCACCTGGCGACCCACGCTTTACGCCTATTGCCTGTGGGCCACGGCGCTCTGTTGGGCGCAGGTCATCCTGCGGGGTGAACAGGGCAAGCGCACGCTTTTCGTCCTTCCCGCCGCGCTGTTCGTGATCTCGCTCACCGTTTTTCCGCTTCTCTTCGGGCTGATCATCGCTTTTTCCAGCTGGAACCTTGCCAGCCCCGATGGCCGCCAGTTCAACGGGGTCGATAACCTGATCCAGCTGTGGAACGACCCGTTCTACTGGAACGCAATGACCAACATGGTCTGGTACACCATTGCCATCGTGGTGGAATATGCCATCGCCTTCGGCCTTGCCCTGTTGCTGAACGGCCAGATCAGGGCGCGCAAATTCTTCCGGGTTGCGTTCCTTTTGCCATTGATGCTGTCGCCTGTTGCCGTGTCATGGATGATCGGCAAGTCGATGCTTGAGGCGCGGTTCGGCCCGATCTCGCGCCTTGCGCGGGCGCTGGGGATCGACAACCCCAGCTTTTTCGAAAGCCCCTGGATGGCCAAGACCACCATCATGATCCTGGACGCCTGGACCTTCATCCCCTTCATGATGATCATGCTGCTGGCGGGCTTGCAGTCGATCCCGAAAGAGCTGACCGAGGCTGCCAAGGTCGACGGCGCCAAGGGCTGGAAGGCGTTCTGGGAAATCACCTTTCCGCTGATGCTGCCCGTCAGCATCACCGCCATCCTGATCCGCATCATCTTCAAGCTGAAGCTGGCGGATATCGTCATCAACGTCACCTCGGGGGGCCCTGGCGGGGCAACGGACACGGTGACCAGCTTCATCTTCCGCGAATATCGTGAACGGTCGAACGTCGGCTACGGCACCATGCTGGCCATGGTCTATCTGGTCCTCATCGTGATTTTCATGACCATCCTCATGAAATGGGCCGCCCGCTTTGCCCGGCCCCAGACATGAAAGTGGCGGCATGAGCACCCAGATCTTCCACGACAGCCCCGCCGACCGCAGCCACAGCGCCGCCTGGTGGTCCAGCCGCATCGCGATCTATGGCGCGCTGATCCTGTGGGCCATCATCTGCCTGTTCCCAATCTACTGGACCCTTACCACCAGCTTCAAGATGGCCCCTGACGTGATGAAGGGGAACATGGTGCCGTGGGTCGATTTCGCACCCAAATGGAAGGGGTGGGAGGCGATTGGCCTGTCCCCGCAGACCCTTGGCCAGGAAAGTACCGTCCGGTCGGAGTTCTTGAAGCGGTTCTACAATTCCACCATCATCTCGCTGACGTCTTCGGCGCTGGCAGTGCTTTTGGGGTCGCTGGCCGCCTATGGCCTTAGCCGTTTCTCTTACAAATGGGCCTGGATGAAGAACGACGATATTTCGTTCTTCTTTCTGTCGCAGCTTATCCTGCCACCCGTCGTCCTCGCCCTGCCGTTCCTGGTGCTTTACAAGGAACTGGCACTTTTGGACACGCGGATCGGGCTGATCCTCCTGTACACCCTTTCGGTGCTGCCCATCGTCATCTGGATCATGAAGGACCAGTTTTCCACCATCCCGACCGAGCTGGAAGAGGCGGCCATGGTCGATGGCCTGGGGATCTGGGGGGCCTTCTTCACCATCATCCTGCCCATCGCCCTGCCGGGGATGGTGGCGGCGTTCATCCTTAGCCTTGTCCTGACGTGGAACGAATACTTCTTTGCGGCCCTCCTTACCTCAACCCACGCCAATACTCTGCCTGTGATGGTGGCCAGCCAGACCGGTAGCCAAGGAATTTCCTGGTGGTCGATGGCGGCCCTGTCCTTCGCGGCAATCCTGCCGCTGATCGTGATAGGCGTCGCGCTGGAAAGGTTCATCATCAAGGGCATGGCCGCCGGGGCGGTGAAATAAGGTGGCCTTCCGTGTGCACCCGACGCGAGAACTTACATGTTGAAGGGCATCGACCAGCGTCTCAGCGCCGAAATCGTCCATGTCCTGATGCTGATGGGCCATGGCGATGATCTGGTGATCTGTGACGTGAACCACCCTGCTGCCAGCATCGCCGCCAGCACCACCTACGGCAAGCTGGTGGACATGGCAGGCTGCGACCTCCCAGCCGCCACCCGTGCGATCCTGACGCTGCTGCCCCTGGACACATTCGTAAAGGCTCCGATCACCCGGATGCAGGTGGTGGGCGATCCCACGGCCGAACGGCCGATCTTCGCCCGAATGCAAGCTGTCGCAGACAGCGCAGAGGGCCGGCCCGTTGGCATTCACGCCATGGAGCGTTTTGCCTTTTACGCCGCCGCTCGGCAGGCCTTCGCCATCATCCGCACCAGTGACAGTGGCCCTTACGGTTGCTTCATCCTGACGAAGGGCGTGATCGACCTGCCCCCGATCTGACCGGGTGTTCGCAATGGCAGAAATTGGCGGGATCTGTCCTTCGGACATTGGCCCGGTGTTTTCTTGTCGCAATCGCGATCAACCGGCCCATATCTGTTCCAGCGAGCCATCCGCTCGCGCAGAAGGACTTCCATGAACATTGTTGAAATTGCAGCCGGCAACCCGGCTTTCTCTACGCTTGTCGCTGCTGTAACTGCCGCCGATCTTGCCAGCGCCCTTGGCGGTGAAGGCCCCTTCACTGTCTTTGCCCCAAGCAATGACGCCTTCGCCAAGCTGCCCGCCGGCACCGTGGAAGAGCTGGTCCTTCCGGCCAACAAGGAAAAGCTGACAGCAATCCTGATGCTGCACGTCGTCGCGGGCACCCATCATGCCGCAGCGTTTGCCGACACGACCACCGATGTCGCCACCCTTGGCGGTGAAAAGGTCACGATCACCGGCAAAGATGGCGCTGTGCATGTTGGCGCAGCACAAGTTGTCACCGCTGACCTTGCCGCGTCGAACGGCGTTATCCATGTCATCGACACGGTCCTGATGCCCGCATAAGAGCGGTCCGGTGTGTAACCAGTTCGGGGGGCCATCGGCCCCCCTTTTTCATGTCTGCAAGTCCAACCCAAAGCACTGCCGCAGATGCGCCATCGCAATTGCGACCCCGACCTCTCCCATAGCAGCGGTGGCTTGGGGTGCGGTTTCGGTATACCAGTGCATACCGACTACGGCGCGCGCCATGTCCACCGTGTCCGGCGCAAGGGCAAGCATCAGCGAGGTTTCACCCAGACCTGCATGGTCAAACGGAAAATCCGCACCCTTTGGAAACAGCGGGTGGATACGGATCCAGTTGAACGGGTCCGCCCCCGCCTCGTGCTGGGCATAGTAATCCTGCATCCCCCGGTCACCCCACCACCCCGGACCGCGCGTGGCTTCCAGATGCCGGAAGGTCGCATTGCGGGCGGCAAGGCGGAAGGTCAGGTCCGTGGGCATGCCTTGCGCAAAGTTTTCGGTCTGGTGATGGATCACGCCGTGCAGGTTGCGAAAGCCGGTGGCAAGCAGGGCTGCGAACAGCGCCTCGGCCAAAGGCAGAAATGTGGCAGGCTCCAGATGCAGGGTCCCCGCGCCCGGACCCGCCACCGCGTGACTTGCGGCGCCATAGGCGAAGGGCGGCAAGGTGATGATCCGGTCACCCAGCCGCCGCAAAGTCTCGGTGACGATCAGCAGGTCTACCCCGGCGGGCAGATTGGCCCCGTGATACTCCATCACCCCAATCGGCAGCACGACCGGGGTTCCTGCCGCGACCGCATGGGCTATCTGGTCCGGACGCATGCGGTCAAACTGCATCAGCCGCCTCCAAGCGCGTGGGCGATGTCCTTTGTCTGCCGGTACAGCGCCTGCCACAGCGGGTATTGCTTGTCATAGGCCGCCACGGGTTCCGGCGTCACCGTGCGGGCGACCGGGTTCCAGCGGGTGATCTCGTCCGGCAACGCGGCACCGACGGCGACAGCGGCCAGAAACGCATCACCATAGCTGGCCCCGATGGTCTTTTCGCACACCAGCTGCGGCACGCGCCCGATATCCGATGTTGCCTGCATCCAGACCGCGTTTTGCGTGCCACCGCCCACGGCAAACACCCGGTCAGGCGTGGCCCCCACCACGCGGCAGGTATCCAGGACATGCGCGGTGCCCATCGCAATGCCTTCGATTGCCGCTCGGAACAGGTCGGCGCGGGTATGGGTCAGGTCCAGCCCGAAGAATGCCCCCTTGGCGAGGGGGTCATGGATCGGCGTCCGCTCGCCCGAGAAATAGGGCAGGCAAAGCACTCCTTTGGCCCCTTTGGGACTGTCCGCCGCCTCGGCCGCCAACGTCGCAAAGTCGCTGTCCCGCGCCAGCTGGTCACGAAACCAATGGGTCAGCGTGCCGGATGTCGCCAGCCCGGCCATGCTGGCGTGAAGGCCCGGAAACAGCCACGGCGCATACCACAGCCGCGCATCGCGCACTGGCGCGCCGGTCACCTGAATGATGAAGATCGTAGAGCCGTACATCAGCATCATCTCACCCGGTGCCAGCACCCCCACACTTACCGCCTCGGCGGCGGCGTCAATGGTACCGCAGGTGACAGGCGTGCCTTCGGCCAGCCCGGTTGCAGCGGCGGCGCCAGCGGTGATTTGCCCAGCGATGTCGGTGGACCACATCAGGCGCGGCAGGCGGTCCAGCGGCAGGAAATCGGCCAGCGCATTCGTCCAGTCCAGCCGGTTCACATCGTAGAGTGGCGAAAAGTTTGCGGCGGTGTAATGATCGATCACATACTCGCCCGTCAGCTTCCACGTCAGGTAACTGGTCGAAGTCAGGACCTTGGCGGTGCGGGCAAACAGTTCAGGATGGGTTTCCTTCAGCCACAGGATCTTTGGCCCGACCGATTGCGACGTCAGCGCATTGCCGCAGGTTTGCAAAATGACCCCCTCACCAATCGCCGCGTTCAGGCTGGCAATCTGGGCCGTGGCGCGCGTGTCGACGCCATAGAGGACGCCGTTCATCAGTGGCGCACCGGCCTTGTCCACCGGCAGCATGCAGGGGCCAATGGCGCTGGCCGCCACTGCGCGGATCGTCTTCGGGTCCACCCCGGACTGCGCCAGCAGCGCATGGGTCACATGGACGAAATCGCCCCACCAATCCTCCTCCGCCCGGTGTTCGGCCCAGCCGGGGCGCGGCACCAGCATCTTGTGCGGGCGGGACGCGGTGGCGGTTATGCTGCCGTCACTGGCGACCAGAACGCCTTTCGTTTCAAACGTGCCGATGTCGATGCCAAGGGTGTAGGTCACGGCGCGCGCACCAGTTGCAAAGCGGGGGTTATGCCGTCCAGCATCAGGTCCAACAGTCGGGCCAATCCGTCAAGGTCGGCGGGATCAACAACCTCAAGCGCGGAATGGGAATAGCGCATGGGAAAACCAAGGTCGAGGCAGGCCACCCCATCCGGCCCCATGAACTGAATGTAGGACAGATCGGTCAGCGCCCCGGTATGAGCAGACCGCTGCAAGGGCAAGCCACCGGTTTGCGCTGCCGATTCCGCCAGCTGGACCAATTCAGGATGCGGAATCACCCCGTTCAGGGTGCCACGACCGTGGAAGGAATACAGGCTGATCCCCGGACCACCGCCCAAGGCAACTTCACCCCTGCCCAGCATGTCCGGCGTGTCGCACGCCAGAAGGAGGTCAATCTGCAACGCAATGTCTGGGGCAAGCGCGGTGGCCGCAGGCAAGACGCCGCGCAGATTGAACTCTTCCTGCACCGACCAGACAAGATGCAGCGTCGGGCCCAGCTTGCGCAGACGTCCCGCCGCAAGCGCCAAAAGCACCGCACAGCCCGCCCGGTCATCCACGGACGTGCCTGCGATGCGCCCCCCGGCCAACGGGATCACGCGCGGCAGATAGGTGACGGGCGTGCCGATCCGGACACCTGCCGCCTCGGCCTCCACTGCCGTCGCAAAGCCCGCATCGACGTAAAGCTCGGCATAGGGCAGGACCTTGTACTTTTCGTCCGGCCCGGTGGCGTGGTGCGACTTGTTGGCGATGACACCGAGAAGATCGCCGTTGGCCGTGGACAGAACCACCGCTTGCGCCGGAAGCGCGCGTTCCGGCACTCCGCCAAGCCGCTCCAGCCGGATCAGACCGTTGGCTTCAACCTTGCGGACGACAAAGCCAAGCTGGTCCATATGGGTGAAAACCATGACCGACGGCAGGTCCGGGTTTCCCGGTATCGTGGTCATCAGGTTGCCCAGCCGGTCTGACCGATGGGCAAGACCCAGCCGGTCAAGGTGGGCCGCGATGGCCGAGGCGACGCGGTCCTCATAGCCTGACAGGCCGGGGATCAGCATCAGTTCGGTCAAGGTTTCGCGGATCACCTGCCCCCCCTTGCCGCGCGGGCGCGGTCCATGAAATCCTTCGCCCGGTCCGGGTCCACCGCCGCCCAGGTGTCGCCCCCGACCTTCAGCGCCGACCCCACGATGCAGCCATCGGCAATCCGCAGGACATCGGCCACGGTCGCGTGCTTCACGCCGGTATTGGCAAGGACGGGCGTCGTCGGCAGCACCTGCTTGACCGCCTCAAGATCCTCCATCCGCGCGGCCTCACCCGTTATTGCGCCTGAAACCAGCACCGCATCGGGGATCGAGGAGAACACCGCCGACCGTGCCCGATCAGGCAGTGAACGCGGATCAAGGGACCCCGCAAACTCGGCCGAGACGTTGTAAAGCGTCGCCACCCCGCCCGCCCCAATCCGGCTGGCATAGCGGCGGGCCGCCCCGGCATCGGGCGCCCAAAGGCCCATGTCGCTGGCATAGGTGCCGGTGAAGATCTCACGGACGAAGGCGGCCCCGGTCGCCGCCGCAAGCGCCATGGTCGCCATCGGGTCCCACAGGACATTGACGCCGAACGGCACGGTGATCTGGTCGCGCAGTCGCCCGATCACATAGGCCATCGTGGCGGTTGAGGCGGGGTCAACCTTCAATTCATAAGGCCGGTCATTCTCATTCCCGAACATCACTCCATCGACACCGGCGGCCTGCAGTGCGGCAAGGTCTGCCTCTGCCCCAGCCAGAATTGCCCCGATCCCACCTGCGACATCGTGCAGGGGCGTGCCAGGCATCGCACCCAGATGCACCATGGCGATCACGGGCTTTGCCCGCCTGAATACCTGTTCGAACCGTGTCATTGCCAGACTCCCCCTTGCGGCAAGGCTAGCGCGAAAGCGGGTGGTCGGGAAAGGTGCTACATACTAGCATGTCAGCAAAGCTGAATGGGGGAAAGCCATGCAACCGACGCGGCAATGGGACAGACGCGGCACGGGGGGGCTGACCTTCACGGAGCTTGGCTTTGGCGCGGCCCCCTTGGGCAACCTTTTCAAGGCGATCACTGAGGATGAGGCACATGCGGTACTGGAGGCCGCCTGGGCCGCTGGCGTGCGTTATTTTGATACAGCCCCCCTATACGGGCTGGGTCTGTCGGAAACGCGGCTGAACCACTTCCTGCGGGGCAAGCCGCGCGGCGACTATGTGCTGTCGACCAAGGTCGGGCGGTTGTTGTCCTCGGTGCCACCGGGAACCGGTGATGGCGCTGGCAAATGGATCGACGTGCCCAGCCGCCGCGAAAGGTTCGACTACAGCCACGACGGCGTCTTGCGCAGTCTTGAGGCCAGTCTGGAGCGATTGGGTCTGGACCGCATCGACGTGGTCTTTGCCCATGATCTGGACGTGTTCACCCACGGGTCCGAAGCGGCCAAGCTGGCGCGTTTGGGGGAGTTCATGGCCGGCGGCTACCGCGCCCTGTGCCGCTTGCGCGACGAAGGGGTGATCGCGGGCTTTGGCGCGGGCCTGAACGAAGGCGCGCCCTGCGACTGGCTGATGGAGCGGGGGGAATTCGACATCTTCCTTCTGGCCGGGCGCTATACCCTGCTGGATCAAAGTGCTGCTGGGTTCATGGACCGGGCGGCGGTGCGCGGCGTGGGGGTGGTGATCGGCGGGCCCTACAATTCAGGCATCCTTGCCACCGGCCCCCGTTCCGGCGCGCGGTTTGACTATGGCCCGGCGCCGCAAGCGGTGCTGGACCGCGCGGCACGGCTGGAGGCGGTTTGCGGCGCGCATGGCCAGCGCCTGCTGGACGCGGCGTTCCAGTTCCCGCTGCGCCACAAGGCGGTGATCAGCGTGATCCCGGGCGGGCAAGGGCGGGCCGAGATGGAAAGCAACGTCCGCGCCGCAGCCGCCCGCATCCCCGAGGCGCTGTGGCAGGATCTGGCGGCAGAGGGACTGATCCCCTGACGGCATCCCAGTTGCGGGCGGCTTGGAAATTGAGCGCTGTCGCGCGGCCTCTGGCGCGCTAAGGGCACGCCAACCGGCTTCGGAAATGGGGGCATCCTGCCCCCAAACCCCCTGGGAGTATTTCAGAAAAGAGCAATGGCAGAAGCAGTCAGGCGTTGACCAACATCGCGCGGATCATCGCCACGTTGATCGCTTCCCGGGCGTCCGGGGCGGTGCTGACATGCAGGCCCGCTGAGGCCTGACCGAAAGCTGCGGCCTGAGACAGGGTGGCACCGCCAGCCCAGGCTGCAGCCAGCGCGCCGATGAAGGCATCGCCCGCGCCGTGGGTTGAGATGACCTTGACGTTTTGCGCGCTTTGCCGTTCAGCGCAGCCGTCCCGATGCACCACCAGACCGTCTCCGCCCAGGGTGACGATCACTGCGGCAGGTCCAAGCTGCGCCAAGTCAGCCGCGGCCCGGGTGGCGTCGAGCCCGGTCTCGGGGCGGTAGAGCAGATCTGCCGCCTCGCCCCGGTTCACGACCAGAAGGTCGGTCAGTACCAGAAGTTCAGCCGCAACGCGCCGGGCCGGGGCTGCGTTCAGGATCACCCGCACGCCTTGTGCCCGGGCGCGGCGGGCAAGGGCAAGGTTGGCCGCCTCGGGGATTTCGCTTTGCAAAAGCAGGGCAGCACAGTTGCGCGGGAATTGCACCGCATCCGGGCGCAGAAACAGGTTAGCCCCCGAAACGATTACTGCACCATAGGCGCCATCCGGCAACGAAATGGCAACCGACATCCCCGATGGCCCCGGATGGGTCTGCACGCCCGCCCGGCGCACACCGGCGCTGTCCAGTGCGCTGCGCAGAAGCATGGCCGCTTCGTCTGACCCGACAGCCCCCGCCATATGCACCTCGGCCCCGGCGCGGGCGGCGGCGGCGGCCTGATTGCCACCCTTCCCGCCGAAGGCATAGCGCACGCCGTGGCCAGCCAATGTCTGGTCGGCGCGGGGCAGACCCGGGGCTTCGACGATCACGTCGTGGTGCAGCGATCCCGCGCACAAGAGAACGGGCTCACGCCGCATCAGGACGGCTTTGGCGTTGGGCGCTTTGGGTCATTCAGGGCAGGCGGGACAAGGGTTAGGACGGCGATTTTGCGAAATGTAGACGATGGTATGCAACTGGCAAGACCCGATTTGCGCCGCGCTGCCGCATCACGCACCCAGCAGCGCCGCCATCACAAGCCGCGTGGCCGCTGCCGCGTCCTGCCGCGCTTGCGCCGCAGCCAGCGCCGGATCAACCGACAGTTGCGCTGCCAGGTCAACCAGCCGGTCGGTCAGGCGAATGTTGGTGCGCGCCTCTTCGACCGGATCCAGACCTGACAGGTCAGGGAAGGTGTCAAAGTAGATGACCCCGGCATATCCGCCGCGCAGCATGGCCACGAGCAATTCAACCGTCTGCACCGGATGGACCGACCCCGCCATCAGCCCGTCATCGCGCTTGCCGTAGCCGTCATTCAGGTGCAGCCCCAGCACGCGGCTTTTGCGGAAAGCAAGCATGGCGGCCTTGGCGGGCATTTCACCGGCGTAAAGCATGTGGGCAAAGTCAAGCGTGACGCCCGTGTTCGGACGGTCCACCTCTTGCAACGCAAGAAGCGTGGTGGCCATGTCGGGAAGCAGCGCATGGGCGCGGGGCTCGTTGGGCTTGTATTCGATGGCAATGTCGATGGCGGGGTTATGGTCAGCGACGTCAACCATCGCAGCCACGGTGTCATCCCACATCTGCCCGTAATCGCCTTGGAAGCTGTAGTCAAAACCGTCCTGCCCCATCCACAGCGTCATCTGGGTGCCGCCCATCGCGGCACAGGCGTCGATCCCCCGTTTGGTAAGGTCGATGGCGGCTTGCCTGACCGATGGGTCAGGGTGGGTGAAGGCCCCCAGCTTGAAGCCAGTTTCGGTATAATAGCGCATTGCAAGGCCATTCAGCGCCAGACCCTGGTCCTGCAGCAGCCGCGACAGCGTGGTCGGGTCCTGCGCGGTGACATGGTCAGGATAATTCAGGTCGGCTGCCGAAAGCCCACCCACGCGGCCCGCGCCAGCAATCATCTCGGCGACCGAACCGCCTATGACCTTGAAGGCGTTCAGGCGCGCGGCATAGCGGGGACGGTTCGGGATCATGACACTCCCCGGTCAGTCCCGGGACGGTCGGGACTGGGCCGGTCTGGGCTGGGTCGGTCTGGGCTGGGTCGGTCTGGGCTGGGTCGGTCTGGGCTGAAAAGTTCAGGACGGTCGCGTTCCAGAGGTTCCAGATAGGTCAGAAGCTGGCGCAGATGCGCTTGCACGGCGTCCCGAGCGGCTGCGGGGTCGCGCGCCTCCAGGGCCGTGAGGATGGCTTGATGTTCGGCCAGCGTTGCCACGACACGGCCTGGCACGGGCAGGATCAATTGCCGCGCCCGGTTCACATGCAGCCAGGCTGTTTCAGCCACCACGGCAAGTTTGGGAAAGCCGGTGAAAGACAGCACCAGTTCATGCATCGCTGCATCCATCGCGTAAAAACCAAGAATATCACCATCCGCAAGCAGCGCCGCCTGCACTGTCACGTTCCGGCGCAGAAGCTGCAGTTGGCCTTCGGTGATGCGGCCCGCCACGCGTTCGATGGCCGCCACTTCGATCGCCTCGCGCAGGAAGGCGCCCTCGCGGATCTCTTGCATCGAAAAGCGCGCGACGAAGGTGCCCGCTTGTGGGACCACGTCGACCAGCCCTTCGGCCTGCAGGCGGGCCACGGCATCGGCCACCGGGCTGCGGCTGACGCCAAGTGCTGCGCAAACATCCGGCTTGCGCAGGATCTCGCCAGGGCGGAAGTCCAATGACAGGATGCTTTGGCGCAAAGTCTTGTAGACGCGCTGCCCCAAGGACCCGGAAAACAGGCTAAGGGGCCGTAGGCGGGACGCTGCGTCCTGCGGCACCGACGGGTCTTGTTTGGAAGTGGCGGCTGGTTGTAACATGCTAACATGTTAGGCGACTGCACGCCCGTGTCAATCATGCGGCTGGCAAGAAAGGGGTAGGTCATGGCTGATGGGGTGATCCGGCTGCACGGGTCCGACAATGTGGTGATAGCCCTGCAGGATCTTGCCGCTGGTGCCACGCTGCCGGCTTTGAACACTCCCTTGCCGGGGGCTGTGCCACGTGGCCACAAGATTGCCGCCCATGCGATTGGGACGGGAGAGCAAGTGATCCGCTATGGCCAGATCATCGGGCAGGCCACGGCCGACATTCCGGCAGGCGGGCATATTCACAGCCACAACCTTGGCATGGGGCCGCACAGCAGCGACTATGCCATTGGCGCGGAATGTCGCCCCCTGCCCCCGCTGGAGCCGCGTCTGTTCCAGGGCTACCACCGCCCCGACGGCACCGTGGGGACGCGGAACTACCTCGGCATCCTGACCTCGGTGAACTGCTCCGGCTCCGTCGCCCGCTTTATCGCCGAGGCCGCCGAGAAAGACCCTGTCCTGGCCGCCATGCCGGGGATCGACGGGATTGTCCCCATCGTCCACCAGACCGGCTGCGGCATGTCGGGCACGAACGAGGGCTACCTGACCCT